>DASRZO010000079.1:0-2175 GCA_035686405.1 Pseudomonadales bacterium
CCGGACACCGCGGACGATCCCAACGACGACGTCGTGGCGCACGTCATGGAAGGCTACACGCTGATCGCTGCCGAACTCGTCGAGCGGTTGCCGCGGCGGCCGTCGCACGTCGTCGTGCAGGCCGGCGTCGGCGGCTTGGCCGCAGCGGTGGCCGGCCACCTCGTCGCGGTAAACGGTCGGGCGGCGCCGCGGGTGATCGTCGCGGAGCCCGATGCCGCGGCGTGCCTGCAGGCCAGTGCGATGGCGGGCCGTCCCGTGTCGCTGCCGCGCTCGTCGATCTCCACGATGGGACGGCTCGACTGCTACGCGCCGTCGTTGCCCGCGTGGTCGGTGCTGCAGTCGATCGTGGCGGCGTACGTGTCGGTGAGCGACGCACAGGCCGACGACGCGTGCCGGGTTCTCGCCGAACGACGCCTGCACACGACCCCTTCCGGCGCGGCCGGCCTCGCCGCCCTCGCGCAACTCGCGACGTCGCCCGAGGCGCGCGCGCGGCTCGAGCTGACACCGCACAGCGACGTGGTGGTGTTCGTCACCGAAGCAGCGCTGTCCGATGCGCCGTCCGCCTGACCTCCCCGCACATTCGAACAAGGAGACCCCATGAAACGCTCAGGATTGCTGCAACACACCGAACACGCACTGCTCGTCGCGGCGGGACTCGGCGCCGCGTCGGCGCTCGCCGCGCCGCCCGACGCGACCGCCGCCAAGCCGCAGATCGAGGCGATCATCGAAGCGCACTACGACCACACCGACGCGCTGTATCGCGACATTCACGCGCATCCCGAACTCGGATTCCGCGAAGTCCGCACGGCCGCGCGGCTGGCGGCCGAGATGCGCTCGCTCGGCTTCGAGGTGACCGAGCGCGTCGGCCGGACCGGGGTCGTCGCGATGCTTTCCAACGGACCCGGTCCGACCATTCTCGTGCGCACCGAGCTCGACGCGTTGCCGATGGCGGAAAAGACCGGGCTGCCGTATGCGAGCACCGCAACGGCCGAGTGGAATGGGACCGAGACGCCGGTCGCGCACAGCTGCGGACACGACGTGCACATGGCCGTCTGGGTCGCGACGGCGACCGCGCTCGCACAGCTACGCGAGCGCTGGCACGGCACGCTGATGTTCGTCGCGCAACCCGCCGAGGAGACCGGCAGCGGTGCCGCCGCGATGCTCGACGACGGGCTGTTCACCCGCTTCGGTAAGCCCGATCACGCGGTCGCACTGCACACCGGGCCGTTCGGGTACGGGATGGTGGGCTATCGCGCCGGCCCGGTCATGTCCGCGGAAGACACCTTCGAGATCCGCTTCGACGGCCGCGGCGGGCACGGATCGTCACCGCACACCACGATCGATCCGGTGCTGATCGCGTCGCGCTTCGTCGTCGACGTGCAGTCGCTCGTCAGTCGCGAAAAAGACCCGTCGGCGTTCGGCGTCGTCACCGTCGGCGCGATCGAGGGCGGCTCCGCGGCGAACGTCATCCCCGATGCCGTGCAGCTGCGCGGCACCATCCGCAGCTACGACTCCGGCGTCGGGGCCAAGCTGACACAGGGCGTGCGTCGCGTTGCGTCCGCCGAAGCGGCCCTCGCCGGCGCGCCGGATCCGCAGGTGACGATCACCCACGACACCGACGCACTGGTGAACGACGCTGCGGCGATGGACCGCGCCGCGGCCGTCTTCAAAGCCGCGTTCGGCCCGAATGCCATCGAGATACCGCCGGTCCCCGCCAGCGAGGACTTCACCCGCTACGGCGCCGCCGGCGTGCCGCTGACCTACTTCTTCATCGGTGTCTACGAACCGATGCAGTTCTTCGCAGCGATGAAGTCGGGCCAGCCGCTGCCGTCGAACCACTCGCCGCTGTTCGCGCCCGTGCCGAAGCCGACCATCCAGACCGGCGCGCTCGCGATGTCGCTGCTGGTACTAGACCTGCTGCAGCCCCGTTAGCGCTTGCCGCGCGCCCTGTGACCGCGTCCGCGCGTCGGCGGCTACGCCGTGCCGAGGTGTCGCGCGAAGAAACGTTCCCAGCTCGCACCTTCGAAGTTCGGAATGTCGAGATGGCCGCCGGGATTGACGTGCATCGTCTTTTCCTTCGAGCCGAACGCGTCGAAGAGTGCGATGCCGTGCTCGCGCGGCGCGACCGCATCGGACCATTGGAAGACGAACTCGATCGGGATCGTGATCGCGTTC
>DASRZO010000080.1:0-3310 GCA_035686405.1 Pseudomonadales bacterium
CGGTCGCGGCCGATGCGAGGTGTCGTGCAAGGCATCGGCTGGGGCGTGCTCGATACCGAACGGGTGAACCTGCCACGCTCCGTACCGTACGTCGAGCGCTCGCTCAACTGGGTGCGCGTCGCCCAGCGCTTCCCGGTCCGCGTGGAGTTGCTGAATCCCCCGGCTGAACTCGTCCGCTTGGGTGCCAGTGCGGTCGTCGAGGTGAAGCGCGGTGATGGCTGTCGCTGACCTGGAATCGACGCCGTTCGGTCGTCTGCGGCGCGATCTCGCGCCGTATCCGAGCCGGCTAGAGTTCGCGACCAGGCTCGCGCTCGGGTGCGCGCTGACGACGTGCGTCGCCGAGATCTTTCAAACACCCGGGCCGGCGCTGACGACCTACGTCGTGTTCTTCCTGATGAAATCGGATCGCGTCGCGAGCGTCATGATGTCGGTCATCGCGATGGCGATGCTCGCGGTGGTCGTCGCCGCACTGATTGTCATCAGCAACGCGGTAGTCGACTCGCCGCCGTGGCGGGTCGCGACCATGACGGCTCTGTCGTTCGCATTGATGTTCGCGGCGGCGAGCGGTCTGCGCCGGATCGCGCCGATCGTGGCGTTGATTGCCGCATACGCGCTCGATTTGCTCGCACGCGCGCAGATCGGCGAACTCGCGACGCGCACGTTGCTGTACGCGTGGCTCTACGTCGGCATCCCCGCGGGTGTCACGATCGTATTGAACCTGCTCGCCGGACCGTCGCCGCTGGGGCTCGCCGGGCGCGCGATCGCCGGCCACCTGACCGCAGCCTCTCGGGCACTTCGGGCATCCGGCGCAGAGACCCACCGCGCCTTCGCGGAAGCGTTGGCGGACGATGGTCTCCAGCTTCGCGAATGGTTGCGCTTGGCGGCGGTCGAACACGCTGCGCCGCCGGCGGATCTGCGCGCATTGCGTGCCGCGGCCGATTCGTTGCCGACGCTGCTGTTGCTGGTGGAAACGATCGTTCGTGACGGGGAGGTGACGGCGATGCAGCGCGAGTGCGTGGCGGCCACATTCGACGCGATGGCAGTCATCTTTGCGAATGGCAGTTATCCCGTCTGCGTCGAGCTCGATCCGGTGCCGGCGGCCGTCGCTCCGATGCCGGCCGCTACGCCGGCTTGGCGAGCGCTGACGGCAGCGCTCGTGCGGCTCACCGAACGGGATGCTGCAACCGCCGACGGCGGTGAATCCCGCGCACCGGGGTTCGTCGCCGACGCGTTCCCGATTGCCGCGAACGTGCGCTTCGCACTGAAAACCACCGCCGCTGCGATGCTGTGCTACGTGACGTATACGCTGCTCGATTGGCCGGGCATTCATACGGCGCTGATCACATGCTTCGTCGTTTCGCTCGCGACCACCGGCGAGACGGTCGAAAAGTTGTCGCTGCGCGTCGTCGGCTGCTTGATCGGCGCCGCGCTCGGTACCGCCGCGATCGTGTACGTGATGGCGGCGATGACGTCGATCGGCGGGCTGCTCGGCGTGGTGTTCGCAGTTGCATTGCTATCCGGGTGGATCGCAGCCGGTAGTCCGCGCATCGCGTATGCCGGATTCCAGTTGGCGTTCGCATTTTTCTTGTGCGTCATTCAAGGCGCGGGGCCGGAGTTCGATCTCGCCATCGCGCGCGATCGCGTCATCGGTATTCTGTTCGGCAATGTAGTGATGTTCGTGACGTTCGCGTATCTGTGGCCGGCCGGCATCGGTGCGCGCATCGACGGCGCACTCGTGGCGCTGCTCGATGGGTTGCGCGCGACATTGCGCGTACACGGTGTGCGGCGGCGCACGTGCGTCGCCGACGCGCACGCCTTGTTGCGAGCGATCGCTACCGACCTTGCGATCGCGCGCTACGAACCATCGTCGGTTCGACCGACGCCTGCTTGGTTCGATACGCGGCGGCGCGCCCTCGCAGACGTCGCTGCATTGGAACGCGACGTTGTCGTTGCCGAAGCCGCCTACCCGTCGGAGCGGGAATGGCACCCGGCCGCAGCATCGGCGGCGACTCCTGCCGTTGCGCCCGTCGATGAGCCGCAACCGAACAGCTCGCCGCCGAGCGCGGCTTCCGCGAGCGTCTCGGCGCGTGACGCCCACGCATTGATCGAGGCGCGCATCGCCGCCATCCAGCGCGCGCTCGATCGGCAGGCACCGCCGGCGGAGGCTGCATATGCGTCGCGTTGAGGCTGCCTGTGCAGCCATCGCGTTGACGATCGTCGTCACCGGCTGCGGGACGTCGGCGGTCGATCGCGCGCCGCCGCAACCGGATCGACCGTGGCATCCGATGACCGACGATGGCGGTGGGATCGTACCCGGGCCTGCGAGTACCGCGGCGACGAACGACGGCTACGTGTTGCCGTCGAATCGCGCGCTCTCGGAAATTCCACCGGGACCACCGATCGATCGCGGCCGAGTGTACTCGTTGGTCGATCTCATCGATCTCGCCGAATCGACGAACCCGACGACGCGTATCGCTTGGAACGACGCGCGGCGAGCGGCGCTCGTCGCCGGCATCGCTCGGAGCACCTACCTGCCTCGGCTCACCGCCACCGTGGCTGGCGCGGCGATCGACACGAGCAGTCACGATTCGGGCTCCAACGTTCAAGCGTCGTCGCACGGCCTCATCTCCGCACTGACGCTCGAATGGCTGCTGTTCGATTTCGGTGAACGGTCGTCGCTCGTCGAAGCGGCGGAGCAGACCTCGGTGGTTTCGAACATCGCCTTTACCGCCGCCCATCAGCGTGTGATCTACGACGTCAGCGTCGCCTTCTATGCGCACGCGGCATCGCGCGCCGCCGTTATCGCGGCGACGCATTCGCAACAGAACGCCGCGGCGGTACAGGCGGCGGCGGAGGACCGCTTTGCGCACGGCGTCGGCACGACGGTCGAGGTTGCGCAAGCGCGCCAGGCGGCGGCGCAAGCCGAGCTCGCGCGGGTGCGAGCGAACGGCGCCGCGAGCGATACGTATCTTGCGTTGCTCGCCGCGGTGGGCATCTCGCCGCTGACGCAGCTCGACGTCGCCGATGTGTCGGATCGCCCGTTGCCGGTGAGCAGCAAAACCGTCGACACCTTCGTCACGGACGCCTTGTCGCGGCGGCCGGATTTGCTTGGCGCGTACGCCGCCCAGAAGGCGAGCCAAGCCAGCCTACGCGCGGCCGAAGCCGAATTCATGCCGAAGGTGTTCGTCGCGGCAACCGGCGCGTACAACTCGGACGACCTCACCCTCGCCGGCATTCCGTCGGTCGGCCAACAGGCGGCGACGTTGAACGTATCGGGCAATCATTACGTCGGCAGCGTGCTCGCCGGCAT
>DASRZO010000081.1:0-16084 GCA_035686405.1 Pseudomonadales bacterium
GCGATCAGCACGGTCAGTGCCGCGAACAGCGTCGAGCGGACCGAGAGCAATCGTCGCAGGTTGCTCGAGGCCGGGTAGTCGGTGAAGTCGATCATGGCGGGCGGCGTCGAAATCGAGGTCGCGATGTTAGCGGTTCCGGCGTTGCCGGGCAGCAGTCGCGCTCGCTATCGGTACCGGGTCGGATCGACCTGGCGCGGTGCGACAACGCCGTGTCGCAGACGTCCCGCGGAACATCCGCCGATGCGCGCTGTGCGTCGTGCGGCGGCCCGCGACCCGGCGATGGCATCGCGCCGTCGCCGGTCCGGCCGCAATGACCCGTCGACGACTGCCCGGTGCGACGATTTGCCGCACCGCCGCGCCGGCCGGTTACACTGGACCGAGCAGAATCATGTCGCCGTCTCCGCCCCCCAACGACTTCGTCAGAGCGATCAGACGCATCGACGCGACCGCGTTGGTCGTCGGTTCGATGATCGGCTCCGGCATCTTCATCGTGTCGGCCGATATCGCGCGGCAGGTCGGTTCGCCCGGTGCATTGCTGCTCGTGTGGTTGTGTGCCGGGGTCGTTACGCTGCTCGGCGCACTCACCTACGGCGAACTCGCGGCTCAGTTTCCGCGCGCCGGCGGCCAATACGTCTATCTGCGCGAGGCGATCTCGCCGCTGTTCGGCTTCCTGTACGGCTGGACGCTGTTCACGGTGATCCAGACCGGCACGATCGCGGCGGTCGCGGTCGGCTTCGCGAAATTCACGGCGGTCTTCGTGCCGGCCCTGTCGGCGGATGTCTTCGTCGGGGCGACCGTCGATTTGCCGAGCGGCCCGATCACGGTGGGACTCTCGGCGCAGCGCGTGCTCGCGATCGCGTCGATCGCTGCGCTCACGTGGATCAACGTGCGCGGCGTGCGTGTCGCGGCGGTCCTGCAGACGCTCCTGACGGCGGTGAAGGTGCTGGCACTCGGCGCGCTGATCGTGCTCGGACTGACGCTCGGCTGGCGTCTCGGCGCCGCCGGCGCGAATTTCGGCGCTGCCTTCTGGCCCGATCACGGCGTCGGCTTCGCGTTGCTGCCGGCGCTCGGCGCCGCGATGGTCGGCGCGCTGTTTGCGATGGACGCCTGGAACAACGTCGGCTTCGCCGCCGACGAGTTGCACGAACCGAGCCGCGATTTGCCGTATGCGATGTTGCTCGGGGTCGTGACGGTGACGCTGCTGTACGTGCTCGCCAACGTCGCCTATCTCACCGTGTTGCCCCTCGCCGCGATCGCGCACGCGCCGCAGGACCGCGTCGCGACGGCGGTGCTCGAGGCGCTCTTCGGCGAGGTCGGCGCGTACGCGATGGCGGCGGCGATCGTCGTCTCGACGCTCGGCTGCAACAACGGGCTGATCCTCTCCGGCGCACGCGTGTACTACGCGATGGCCCGCGATCGCGTGTTCTTCGCCGGCGCGCAGACGCTGCACCCGCGCTTCAAGACGCCGGCTTTCGGCCTGATCGTGCAGGCGGCGTGGGCGAGCGTACTGTGCGTATCGGGCACGTACGGCCAACTGCTCGATTACGTCGTCTTCGCGGCGTTGCTGTTCTACCTGCTGACGGCGCTCGGACTGTTCGCGCTACGCGTGCGGCGGCCGACCGCGGTGCGGCCGGTGCGCGCGCCGTTCTATCCGTGGTTGCCGGCGCTGTACGTCGTGCTGACGGCGGCGTTGTGCGTCGATCTGCTCGTCCAGAAACCGCAGTACAGCTGGCTCGGTCTGGGCATCGTCGCGCTGGGCGTGCCGGTGTACCCCATCTGGCGTTTGCTGGCTCGCTCGAACGACTCGGCGCCAAAAATGTAAGTGGATCGTCTGATTTCTACCTGATATCGGGCAAAAACATTGATCTATTCGGCCCGGATTGGCTCAATGCCACGCCATGCACGACATCGACGATCTGTCCGGCCACCTCGCCCGCATCACCCGGCTCGACGCAGCGGAGGCTCGCCGGGCGGTCCACGAGCTGCTCGATCTGCTGTCGATCGAGACCGCGGAGGCGTACGTCGTGCGGCGCCATCGCGAATTGCAGGCGGGCGGGGCGCTCAAGAACGATGCGATCTTTCGGCTCATCGCGGATGAACTCGCCGGGCGGCCATTTGCGGCGCCGGCGTACACCGAGCGGCAGATCCGTCGGCTGATCTACGGGTGAAAGATCTGGGGCCGATTGATCTGGGTTGATTGATCTGCGGCTGCTAGATCTGCGCCCGATCGACCGCCCGTTCTCGTTCATTTTTTTGCTAAGGAGATCTCGCGACCATGTGCGGAATCGTCGGATACGTCGGCCATCAGAACGCGGTGCCGATCTTGATCGAAGGGCTGCATCGCCTCGAATACCGCGGCTACGACTCGGCCGGCCTCGCGCTGCAACGCAAGACGGGAATCGAGATCCACAAGAAGCGCGGCAAGGTGCGCGAGATGGAATCGACGTTGCCGAAGCGCTTCAGCGGTGTCGTCGGGGTGGGCCACACGCGCTGGGCGACGCACGGCGCGCCGAGCGACGAGAACGCGCATCCGCATACCGATTCGAGCGGCCGCATCGCAGTCGTCCACAACGGCATCGTCGAGAACGCGCACGAGTTGCGCCGCCAACTCGAGGCGCAGGGCGTCGTGTTCGCGTCGGAGACCGACACCGAAGTGCTGGCGCAGCTGATCGCGAGCGTCGAGGCCGATTCGCTCGAGGACGCCGTGCGCGCGACGCTGCAGCGTATCACCGGCACGTACGGCATTGCGGTGATGGACGCGCGTCATCCGGACCAAATCGTCGTCGCGCGCAACGGCAGCCCGGTGATCCTCGGCATCGGCGACAAGGAGATGTTCGTCGCATCGGATGCGTCGGCGCTGGTGCGTCACACGCAGCAGGCGATTTACCTCGACGACGGCGAGATCGCGGTCGTCGAAGCGCGCGGCTATCGCGTCACCACGCTCGAAGCACAGCCGAGCGCGAAGCAACCGACCGTGCTCGACACGGCAGCGGAGGCTCTGTCGAAAGGCGACTTCAATCACTTCACCGCGAAGGAAATCCACGAGCAGCCGGACGCGGTGCGCGGCACGCTGCGCGGCCGGCTCGACAAGCGCTTCGCGACGGCGCGCCTCGATGGGCTGAACCTCGCGCCGCGCGAGCTGCTGCGCTTCCGCCGCATCAAAATCCTCGGCTGCGGCTCGGCGTGCATTTCCGGTCTGCTCGGCGCGCGGATGATCGAACGCTTGAGCCGCATTCCGTGCGATGCCGAATCGGCGGCGGAATTTCGCTACCGCAACCCGGTGATCGAAGACGACACGCTGTACGTCGCGGTCAGCCAGTCCGGTGAAACGTTCGACACGCTCGCGGCGGTCGAGGAGATCAAGCGCAAAGGCGGCGCGGTGGTCGGCGTCATCAACGTCGTCGGCAGCACGATCGCGCGCGCGTGCGGCCGCGGCATCTATCTGCACGCCGGCCCCGAGGTCGCGGTCGTATCCACCAAGACGTTCATGTCGACGCTGGTTGCGTTCGTGCTGCTGGCGCTACATCTGGGCCGGATGAAGGACGTGTCGGCCGCGGCGGGGCGGCGTCTCATCGACGCACTCGAAAAGCTGCCGGATCAACTCGCCGCCGCGATCGCGAACGAAGACCGGATCGCGGCGCTCGCAAAGAAGTACGCACACTTCTCGAATGCCTACTTCGTCGGCCGCAACGAGGGCTTTGCGCTCGCGATGGAGGGCGCGCTGAAGTTGAAGGAGGTCAGCTACTTGCATGCCGAAGCGTATCCGGCGTCGGAGCTCAAACACGGTCCGCTCGCGCTGATCTCCCCCGAGACGCTGACGGTTGCGATCGTGCCGAGCGACGACTTGGTCGAGAAGAACGTCGGCACGATCGAAGAGATTCGCGCGCGGCGCGGGCCGGTGCTGGCGCTGTGCCACGAGACGCTGCCGGTCGCGGTCGACGACGCGATCGTGATGCCGCGGCTGCACGAACTGCTCGACCCGCTGTTGATGCTGGTGCCGCTGCAGCAGTTCGCATATCACATCGCGCTGGCGCGCGGTTGCGACGTCGACCAGCCGCGCAACCTCGCCAAGAGCGTGACCGTCGAGTAGGCGCGCACATCGCGGCACGTCGCCGCGCCGAGCCGAGGCCGGCGCCGTTGGCGTCAGTCGACGCGACGCAGCTGCCGGAAGCCGACCTGTAAGAACTGCGAGCGACCGTCGTCCGGCGTCGAGAATTGCAGGATCGTCCGGTCGAACAGCGGATTGCCGCTGCGCGGCACCGCGGCCGAGCGGTCGATGAACGCGAGTGGTGCGTCGCCGATTGCGCCGCCGAAGCTCCCGGGTTTTGGCGAGACGCTGACGCTGAGGCCACTGTGCGAACTCGGCTTTTTGGCGCGCGCCTTGCCACGTTCCTTCACCACATAGACCTGCCCGATGTTCTCGTACCGGCCGACGTAACGTGCCGGATCCGGACGCAACGTCGGATTCGGTTCGGCGACGCGCGGTTCGCGCCGGCCGATACGCGCGCCGAACAACGCGTCGACGAGCTCCTGATAGAGCAGGCCCGCGTTGCCGCCGTTCGTCAGCAGTGCGAATGCCGTCCGCCGTGTGGGCGAGACCCGCAAGAACGAATACTGGCCGATCGTACCGCCGTCGTGGCCGACGACGCGGTGGCCGTTCCAATTGCACAGGATCCAGCCGAGACCCCACGCGTCGATTCCGTACGGCATGTTGCGCGGCAAAGCGATCTGCCGGCGCTGCATCGCGCGCGCCGAACGCGCCGACAGAACGCGTGTGCCGTCGCCCGCGCGGCCGTGGTCGAGATGCATCCACGCGAATTTCAGCAGGTCTTCGACGCACATCGCCGGCGTTGCGCCGGCGGCCTTCTGGCCTTGCGACAAATGCGTCATCGGCGCGACGACCATCTCCTTCGGCTTCTTCGGGTCCGGCACGTGCCCAACGGCGCAGCGATGGCGCAACGCGTCTTCCGGCAACGTCATCGCGTGCGTCATGCGGAGCGGCTCGAAGATGCGCTTGCGCATGGCGCGATCCCACGTTTCGCGGCGGAGAACCTCGACGATCCGGCCGAGCACCGCGAAACCGACGTTGCAGTACGACATCCGCTCGCCCGGCGGATACAGGCTCGGCACCAATGCGATCTGGTCCATGAAGCGCGCGATCGCGTCGTCGCCGCGGCCGGAGTCCGGGAAGTAGTCGCCGTCGATACCGGACGTATGCGACAGCAAGTGCCGCGTCGTGATCGTGCGCTGCGCCGTCGCGTCGGCGATACGGAATTCGGGTAGATAGCGCGCGATGGGCACGTCGAGTTCGAGGAGCCCGTCGTCGACCAACTGCATGATCAGCGTCGTCGTGAAGATCTTCGTGATCGAGCCGATCTGGAATACCGCGTCGGTCGTGACCGGCACTTGCGTGTCGAGGTTCGTGACGCCGGCGGCCGCGGTTGCGACGATGCGCCGGCCGCTCGACACCGCGACTGCGGCGCCGGGAACGCCGTGGCGCCGGATGGCACGCTTGAGGTGTTGGTTCAGGTCGGCGTCGTTCATCCAAGCGTCCCCACTCGCGGTTGGAGCGGCGATCATCCCACAGACGTCGGTCGCACGGACGCGCGGGCCGGGTGTGCGGAACGTGCCACAATTCCGCTCGGTCGGGCGGTGCCTCCGGTAAGATCGCCGACCGAACGGAACCGCGCCGTACGAATCCAACGCTGCTGACGCCTGAGAGAACGACGCCGGAAGACATCGGAAGAATGACGCTCGAAGAAGAAGCCATCGCCTTGCTGCTGCGCTCGCCGCGGCTCGAGGTCGGCACCATCATCGATTTGCTCGACGTCAGCGACGCAGCGTTCCGCGACATGATCCGCCACAACGAGCGCATCGCCGCGTTGATGGAAGAACGTCGAACCGGCGCGCTGCCGATGCCGACCGTCGAACCCGCGCAATGCCCCTCGTGCGACGACTGGTTCGTGCCGTACGCCTCCGCGCGGTTCTGCTCCGACGCCTGTCGGGACATCGGCCGCATCGAAGCGGCGCGGGCCAAACGCTCCCGCGTCTGACCGGATTGCGCCGCCGCCGGGCGGGATTGCCACGGCGTACTACTCTTCGTTCAACCGCCGGTCGCTCGCGCGTTCGAGCGGCGCGGCGTCGGTGCTCCGTAGAAGACGCTTGGCGGGGTCGTTGCGCCTCGCAGTCGTTGCAGGGAAAGAGAGGCGGCGCATGATCGTCAGCATGTGGATGACGAAGAACCCGGTCACGGTCGGTTGTCGCACGACGATCGCCGAAGCGGCCGCACTGATGGCGCGCCGCAAGATCCGCCGGTTGCCGGTGATGGACGACCCGGTCAATCCGTCGCTCGCCGGCATTCTGTCGGCGACCGATGTCCTGCGGGCGTTCCCGCCGGACGTGAATCCGCTCGCGATGCAACCGAACGGCGCGGGTCACCACGTCGTCGTCGAAGACATCATGCAGCGCAATCCCGTCACGACCGCGCCCGACGAACCGATCGAGGAAGTCGCGCGGATCATGGGTACGCGGAAGATCGGCTCGCTGCCGGTGCTGCGCGACGGCCGCTTGGTCGGAATGATCACCGAGTCGGACATCTTTCGGGCGTTCGTCAGCGTCTTCAACACCGACGAGCCGGGCGCGCGGATCACGTTCGACGTGTCGCGCGGCGAAGACGTCTTTTCGTACGTCGCGCGCTTCGCCGCCGACCGGCACGTGAAAGTCGTCAGCGTGATCTCTTCGTCGCAGAACGACCTACCGGTGTGCGTCGTACGGATCACCGGCGCCGGTGTCGACGAAATGCTGGACGACCTATGGAAGTCCGGCCACCGCGTGCTGAACGTGCTGCGGCACTGAGAATCGGACTCGTTCGCGCGGCGGCGTCGCTGCCTGCCACTGCCTTCCCCTTACGCATTTACGTGGATGGCGCAAATCATCGCCGCGTTGCCGCGCGTCGTTGAATTCCACGCCCCTCATCGTGCTCGTTGGCTCGCCTCGGCTTCGGATCTCTCCGCCGCTATATCGGTAATTCCGTAGTGTCCGTCGCGCGCGGACGCGGATACTGGACTCACCATCATGGCCTGGAGAGCGAATATGGCCGCGAATCCGCAACACATCGCCGAACCCGGCACCATCGACAGCTACAAGACGTTGATGGATGTCGCGTGGAATTTCGACTACGAAGCCGGCGTACCGAAGGTCGAAGACCTTTATCGCCGCGCGAAAGACAACCAGTGGAACGCCGACCACTTGAAGTGGGATACGCCGATCGATCCGGCGAGTCCGATCATCCGACCCGAGCATTCGGTGTACTACCGCATGCCGTGGTTCAAGAAGCTGTCGAAGACCCAGCAGGAGACGTTCGACGCACACTCGACGGCGCAGCTGCTGTCCCAGTTCCTGCACGGCGAACAGGGCGCGCTGCTGACGGCCGCGACGATCGCGCACGGCGTGCCGGACGTGAAGGCGAAGTACTACGCGGCGACGCAGGCGATGGACGAAGCGCGCCACGTCGAGGTGTACGAGCGCTACGTGAAGAAGATCGCAATCGACTATCCGATGACGCCGTGGCTGAAGGAGTTGATCGACGCGACACTGAAAACGCAGAACTACATGAAGGTCATGATCGGCATGAACATGATCGTCGAAGGTCTCGCGCTCGGCGCGTTCAACAACATGTACAAGCAGACCGAAGAACCGCTGCTGAAGTCGATCACGTTCAACGTGATGCGCGACGAGTCGCGGCACGTCTCGTTCGGACACGTGTTCCTGACGCCGTTGATCGCGAAGATGCACGCCGACGAGGTCGAAGAGCTCGCGCAGTTCGCATACGACGCGGTGATGATCCTGGTGCGCGGCCAGGTCGGTATCGACCAGGGCTTCTTGCGTGTGCTGTCGGTGTCGGGGATCGATCCGAACGACTTCGGGAAGGGCATGGAAGAAGCGAACGCGCTCGGCATCACCCGTGAATTGCCGCCCGGCCAGATCCATTCGCTGAAGGATTTGATGATGCCGGCGCTGATCCGCGCCGGGCTCGTCACGAAGCGAACGCGGGAGCTGTACGTGAAGGCAGGTGTGCCGGTCGACGCCGATCAGACGATCCTGAACAGGATGGAGGATCAGAAATCGGACATGAACGTGCTGAACGCGGCGGGAGCACGGTACTGACGCCGCGGTTCAAACGAGTGTACACGGGCGCGCGATGAGCGACCCTCTACAGGAGCCCGCGCGCCGGTTGCTCGACGTGCTGCCGGAGGCGGCGTTGATCGTCGACGCCGGCGGCACGGTGCGCTATCTGAACGATGCCGCCGGCGAGTTGCTCGGCTATCGCCGCGCTGAACTCGAGGGGTTCGACGTCGCGACGGTGATCGCTTCGCAGCCGGGGCAACGCGTCGACGTCGTGGCGTGGTTCGCGCGCTGGGCGGAGGAACCGAGTTCGCCGCAGTTGCGCTACCTCACCTTGACCGGTCGCGCTCGGCATGGCGCACAGCTGCGTTTGTCCGTGCGCGTGGCGAAGCTCGATGCGGAGCCGCGCCGCTATCTGGTGACGCTGCGCGACGTGACGGCCGAGCAGCGCGAGCAGCAGGACGTGAAGCACGCGTATCTGGTCGCGTCGCGCATCCTCGCGATCTCCGACGACGCGATCGTCAACGCCGACAAGGACTTCAACGTCACGTTCTTCAACCGCAAGGCCGAAGCGCTGTTCGGCGTGAAAGCCGCCGATATCGTCGGGCATCCGATCGAGCGCCTGTTGCCGGAGCGCTATCGCCGCGCACATGCGAGTCAAATCGCGAATTTTCGCGATTCGAAAGCGCCGTCGCGGCTGATGGGCGAGCGCGGCGAGATCGTCGGGCTCGCGGCGAACGGCGAGGAAATCCCGCTCGAGGCATCGATCACGAAAGTGTTCATCGAAGGCGAGCCGACGTTCAGCGTGCAACTGCGCGACATTCGTCCGCGCAAGGCGGCCGAGCGTGCCCGCGCCGCGAGCGAGCAGCGCTTTCGCACGATGTTCGAGCACGCGATGGAGGCGATCGCATTGCTCGATCCGTCCGGCGCGGTGCTGGAACTGAACACGGCGGCGCGCGCACTGCTCGGCGGTGCCACCGGCGCGGTCGGTCGCAAATTCTGGCAGTTGCCGTGGTGGCCGCGACTGGCCGACGCCGCCGAGCGCGAGCGGCGCGAGCGCGCCATCGAAGAAACGGTCGGGCGCTGCGCGCGCGGCGCAGAGATCCGTACGCGTGCGGAATTGGTCGACCTGCGCGGCGAACGTCACGTGATCGACTTTTCGCTGCGACCGGTGTGGGAAGCGGCGGGCGCGGACCGCACGGTCGCGTCGATCGTCGCGGAGGGGCGCGACATCACGTCGCTCGTGCCCCCGACCTGAGCCGTTGGGATGCCGCGCGTCACGTACATCGAATCGAACGGCACCGAGCACGTCGTGACGGTGCCGGTCGGCGTGAGCGTGATGCAGGGCGCGCGCGACAATCTGGTGCCCGGCATCGAAGGCGATTGCGGCGGCTTGTGCGCGTGCGCGACGTGCCACGTCTACGTCGAACCCGAGTGGGCGAAGCGCTGCGGTGAGCCCGACGAGCTCGAAACGAACATCTTGGACTTCGCGTTCGACGTGACGCCGCAGAGCCGGCTGTCGTGTCAGATCCACGTGACCGATGCGCTCGACGGATTGGTGGTGCGTTTGCCGGTACGGCAGTACTGAGATTCGCGCGCAGCGCGACGACGGCGCGCGCGACCTCGATCCGAATCGCGATCTCGAAACGATCAGTAGTGCGGCGGTCGCTCGTCGCGCGGCGGCGTTCGCGTGTCGTCGACGCCGCGTTCGATCAGGTCGATCAACCGCGCGATCGTGTCGCGCAATACGTCGATCTGCCGCTGCTGGTCGACCAATGCGTCGTTCAACTTCGCGATCGTGTCTTCCTGGAACAGCAGACGCGTCTCGAACTCGATGCGGATGGCGTCGTCCATGTCGGCGCGGTGGGCGTCAGTCTTTCGCGTCGCTCAGCGGCCGTACGCGCGGCAGCGGTACGAATAGATCGGCACGGAGAATCCGTCAGGCGGCGCGCGCGGCGCAGCCGGCGTCGAAGAACGCTTGGATCGACGTGTGATAGCGCAGGAAGTCGAGTTGCTTGCGCGGCGTCGGCGCCTTGACGATGCCGTCGGTCGTGTCGAGCTCGACCAACGTGCGGCCGCTGCCGCTGCGCCGTCCGGCGAGGAAGCGGTTCCATTGGTCGTTCGACATGTCGATGACGAAATCCGCGTCGCGCAGATCCTGACCGGTGACCGCGCGCACGTCGTGACACGAGAAACCGGAGAATGTCACGAGGAACGTCGACTCTTCGACCCGCACGGCCATCGTCGTGTCGATCGTGCCGCGCTTGCGGAAGCCCGGATCGGCATTGACCGATGCGCGCGCGCGTTGCAGCCATTCGAGAGACAGTTCGTGCGTGGCCATGCGTGGTCTCCTTCTTCTATCGGCGCAGCTATTGGCGCAGCGCGCTCAGAACGTCGTTTCGACGCGAGCGGACGCGTCGAAATAGTCCTGGAAATTCTGGTTGTAGCGGTAGAACAGGTCTTGCCGGTATTGATCATCGCTCGGCGAATGCGCGATGCCGTCGGCTTGCGACAGATCGATGCTGTTCAGCGTGTAGCGGCGTTCCGCTTTGCCGTTCTTCTGCACGTTCGAAATCATCTCTTTCCACAGGCCGAACGGCATATCGATGACGAAGTCGACGTCCTGCAACTCGGCCGCCGTCGCATTGCGGATGTCGCCGATCTTCGTACCTTCGAACTGAATCAGATATTCCTTGCCGTCGACGCGGAACGCCGCCGTCGTGTGACACGCGCCGCCGCCGCCTTTGTGCAGCGTGCTGTCGGAGTTGTACACGTCGCGGACTTCACGGAACCAATCGAGAGAGGGGAACTGCGCCATGGATCAGTACTCGAGATATTTCTTCAGGAGCGGGTGCAGCATCTCGGCGCGCGGTACGCCGATCCATTCACACACCGCGAGGTAGTTGCGGACGAAATCGCCGACGAGATGCAGATACGTCTCCATCCCGATCGTGCGACCGCCGGCGATGCCGCCGCCGAACACGATCGCGAGGGCCGGCTTGATCGTCGACTCTTCGAGCTCTGCGCCCATCATCACTTCGCCGAGCGACAGCAGCGTTTGAATGATGTCGGCTTCGCCCGCGCGGTGCGCGATCGCGTATTTGATGTGGTCGTAGCCGTACGTCAGATGGCGTGCCTGATCTTCGATCGCGTGCGCGAAGATCGTCCGCTCCGCGTCGTTGTGCGCAGCATTCAGCAAGCCGCGCAGTACGTGCATCGTGAACGTACCGCGGATCAGATAGAGATACACCGCCGATTCCGTCCAGCCGCCGCGGCTCTCGAGGATCATGCGATTGACCAGCCCGCGCCCTTCGACGCCCAAGCCGCCGCCGTTGGCGAGTGCGCGTTTGCGCAACGCTTCGATCATCCGCGCGCAATCGAACGTCGCGGTCGCGAGGAACTGCTTCACCTCGTAGTAGCCGTAGGACATTTGGTCCTGCCAATACGTGATGATCTCGATCTCGGTGTTCGCGTACTGCATGAGCTCGGTGCACACCTGGCACATCGCCCGTTCGACGTCGTCCGGCAACGGCTGTAGCGATTCCCACGGTACTTCGGTCGCCGGGATCCAGCGCCGCTGTATCGCTTCTTCGTACAGGTTCGCCGCGCTGTCGGCCCACAGCTGGTGCTTCGCGCGCAGGTTGTAGGCGAGCGGCGGCACGCCGGGACGCGGTAGCGCGCCGCGCGGGCGGCGCGTTTGATCGTCCCAAACCTCGGGTACTTCGCCGTAGATGCCGACGTTCAGGTCGCTGATCCGCAGACCGTGCTCGCCCGGTTTGACGCGCACGCCCCATTCGGCTGACAAGCCCATCCATTCGTACGTCGGTTCCGGAACGCCTTCGACCGATTGCGCGGCCGCGTCGGCACCCTCCGATACGGCGGCCGGCACGGCCATCCCACCGCGCGGTGGTTTCGCCATGAGACTTCCCCCCTGCGGTGTCGTTAGATCGCGGCTTCGTACTGCTTCGGAATCGTCGAGCGACCGTTTTCGAAACGTTCGCCGAACCCGGCCGTCTTCACGCGCTGCATGTATTCCTTCAGCTGGCGGCGACGGATCACGAGCAATTGCTTGTGACCTTCGTCGTAGTGTTCCTTGCCGCCGCCGAGCAGGATCGCCAGCGCTTCGGAGGTCTCGGCCTGCGTACCCGCGGGGTTCTGCACGCCGGACATGATTTGCGCTTCGGCTTCGTCGAGGTAGAACTCGATTTCTTCGCGGCGTTCCGGCGCGGTCTCGGCGAGATAGCGCAGGTGCATTACGCCGAACGCGACGTGGCGCGCTTCGTCCTGCGCGCACAAGCGATACATCGTCTTCTCGGCTTCGTTCTGGCCGAACAGTTCGCCCATGCGGAACATCGTCAGCACCGCGCCTTCGCCAGAGATGTGCAGGCGCGTCGACATTTCGGTGAAGTCGCGCGCGAGGTCGATGCTGCCGACGAAACCGGACGTGGCACCGGACATCCGCATCAAGCCGCCGCCGTTGACGAGCGCGCGTTTGCGGAAGACGTCCATGTGGCGCGATTCGTCCATCACTTGCGCGAGCAGCACGTGGCGCGGTTCGAGGAAATCGGGCGAGGTCTGCGCGACCCAGCGCGCCGGTACGTCACCGGCGACGAATTCGACTTCGTTGAAGAACGTGCAGAGCAGGCACTCGGCCTCCTCGACGGCGTCCGGCAACGGCTCCACGGTATGCCACGGCACGTCGGTGGCGGAACTCCATTGCCGCTGTAGCGCTTCCTCGTACAGGAACGTCGCATTCGACAACCAGATCTCCGACTTCGAGCGCACGCCGTATGCGCCGACGCGGTAGGCCTCCGGCCGTTCGCCGGCGCCGCGCGGGCGGCCGGTCATGTTGCGGGTGATCTCGGGCACTTCGCCGTAGCTGCCGATCTGCAGTTCGGCGAGCGTCAGGCCGCGCTTGCCGGGTTCGGCGCGCATGCCCCATTCGCCCATCTTCTGCATCCAGCTCGTATCGAGATCGTATTCGTGCTGCTTGACCGGTGCCTCGCTCATGTCACCCCTCGCTCGCCGATTCCAAAATCAAGGCGTCGTATAGCACCGAACCGCGCGGTTTTGAATACGTATTCACCCGCATCGAGCGAATTCTTGTGAACTTTGTGTCGGTCTCGATGACGAGCATCCGCGAAAACCGGCGCGTCGTCCGCAGAACCGCCGGGACGGCGCGTTTCGACGGCGTTCGCGCTGACGCTATGCTGCGCCGTCGAACGTCGACGCAGCTGCGCGGGGAGGCGCCGCACGTGACGAATTCAGGTAGCGCGCTCGGTGCGCAAGCCCTCGCAGGGCTCAAGGTCCTCGACATCGGCGGCACCGTCGCGACCGCTTATTGCGGCAAGCTCTTCGCCGCACACGGCGCCGACGTGATCGACGTCGAACCGCCGGGCGGTGCCGCGACCCGTGCGCTGGCGCCGTACTTTCCTCCGCGATCGCACCGGCAATCGCGAGCGCGAACGCCGAACGACAGCGTGCTGCACGCGTACTTGAGCGCCAACAAGCGCAGTGTGGCGCTCGACATCGCGCATCCGGCAGGCCGCGCCGCATTCGTCGAACTCGTGCGCGATGCGGCCGTCGTACTCGATGCGAGCGTCGGCCCGCGCTCGGCATTCGACGACGTGTTCGCGGTCGCACCGAGCGTCGTCGTATCGCGCATCACGTGGTTCGGGCAGACCGGGCCGTATCGCGACTACGCCGGCACCGATTCGGTGTGCCACGCGTTGATCGGCATGGTGCGCGGCATCGGACCGGTCGAAGGGCCGCCGGCGTTGCCGTCTGGCTACCAAGCACAGATCGTCGGCGGTTTGACGGCGTACATCGGCACGCTCGGCCACGTGATCGGCATCGAACTCGGCAATCGTGTCGAACCGTGCGTGCTCGATACGAGCATCTTCGAAGCGAACACGTGCTTCACCGACGTCGGCGCGGTCGCCGCGTTCAACACCGGGACGGTGGCGCCGCGGATGGGCGTCAATCGGTTCCCCCCGACGTTTCCGTTGGGAATCTACCCTTGTCGCGACGGCTGGATCGGCGTGACCGCGCTGACACCGAGCCAGTGGGCCGCATTCGGCGCGCTGCTGGATCTCGGCGATCTCACCGCGCGGCCGGAGTATCGGACTACGCTCGGGCGTCTCGCCGACGCGGCGACGCTCGAGCCGATCATCATGCAGCGCGTCGCCGAGCGTTCCGCGGAAGAGATCTTCCATCGCGGCCAGGCGCTCAGAATTCCGCTCGCCCTGGTGCCGACGATGGAGCAGCTCTTCACCGTCGATCAATACGTCGCGCGTGCCGCTTTCGGCGAAATCGCGCACCCCGTGCACGGCGCGTTCAAAGCACCGGTCACGCCCTTTCGTTTGTACCGTACGCCGGCACCGCGCGACGCGGTCGCGCCGACGCTCGGACAACATACGCGTGCGTGTCTCGCAGCCGTCGGCGTCGACGCACGGCGCTTCGACGATCTGCGCCGCGCCAACGTCGTGGTCGAGGGGTGACGATGCGACCGCTCGCCGGCATTCGTGTGATCGATCTGTCGATGGGCTGGGCCGGTCCGCTCGCGGCGCGCCACCTCGCCGACATGGGCGCCGAAGTGATCAAGGTCGAATCGTGCGAGCGCTTCGATTGGTGGCGCGGCTGGGAAGCGACCGAGGCGTGGATCGCGCAGAACGCGGCCGAGCAGTCGCCGTCGTTCAACACGGTCAACCGCAACAAGCTCGACGTGACGCTCGATCTGACGAGCGCCGCCGGCGCGGCATTGTTGAAGCGTTTGGTCGCGATCGCCGACGTCGTCGTCGAGAACTACTCCGCCGGCGTGCTGCCGAAACTCGGCCTCGATTATGCGGAACTGGCGAAGGCGAATCCGCAGGTCGTCATGTTGTCGATGCCGGCGTTCGGCACGACCGGACCCTGGGCCGGCTATCGCGCGTACGGCTCGACCGTCGAGCACGCGTCCGGGCTGCCGCATCTCACCGGCGCAGCGCATTGGCCGCCGGCGATGTCGCACGTCGCGTACGGCGACGCGGTCGGCGGGCTGACCGGCGCCGCGGCGTTGCTGACGGCGTTGCGGCATCGCAAGCGCACCGGCGAAGGTCAGTTCCTCGATCTGTCGCAAGCGGAAGGGCTGTTCCCGCTCGGCGCGCACGGCATCCTCGAGCAAGCGGTCAGCGGCAAGGCGCCGCAGCGGCTCGGCAATCGCTCGGCGACGTGTGCACCGCACGGCGTGTATCCGACGCGCGGCGCCGATCAGTGGCTGGTGTTGCAGGTGCTGACGGACGAGCAATGGCGCGCGCTGTGTGACATCGCACCGCCGCTGCGGTCGTTCGGCGATGGCGCCGATCGGCTGGCGCGCCGCGACGAACTCGACGCGACGGTGGCCGCGTGGACGCGCGCGGAAGATAGCCGCGAGTTGATGCACCGGCTGCAGCGCGCCGGTGTCCCGGCCGCGGCGGTGTACGACATGCGCGACGTACTCGCCGATCCGCAGCTCGCTGCGCGCGGTTTCTGGCAGACGACCGAACGCGCGTACGTCGGCGAGCAGCCCGGTCCGGTACCGCCGTATCGCGACGCCGACGCGCCGTATCGCATCGAGACGCCGGCGCCGACGCTCGGCCAACACAACCGTCGCGTGCTCGGCGAGCTGCTCGGCCTCGCCGATTCGGAACTCGACGGGCTCGCTCGCACCGGCGTGATCGGCGATCGGCCGGTGCTGCCGAAAGATCGGCCGGTGATGCCGCAAGGGGAGTAGTGAAGGACACGCTTGGTTGATCGATTGACTTAGTCGGTCGCCTAAGTAGCATCCGGGCGCATGGGGATGCGACCTTCATCGACGCGCGGCGACCAAACCCGCGAGGCGCTGATCGACGCCGCGATCGAGATCTTCGGCCGTGACGGCTTTCGCGCCGCGAGCACGCGCTCGATCGCCGATGCGGCGGGGGTCAATCAAGCGCTGATCGGC
>DASRZO010000082.1:0-3652 GCA_035686405.1 Pseudomonadales bacterium
TGGGTGAAGATGGGTCACGAAGGCGTGATCGCGTGCCTCAACGCGGGCT
The DNA here is from genome assembly GCA_035686405.1 of Pseudomonadales bacterium. Classification (GTDB taxonomy): domain Bacteria; phylum Pseudomonadota; class Gammaproteobacteria; order Pseudomonadales; family Azotimanducaceae; genus DATJGR01. The sequence continues at coordinate 50 of DASRZO010000082.1, forward strand.
GCAACGACCTCGGCGGCACTTTGATGAACGAGAGCATCACGCGCGCCGCCGGTGCCGCGCACGGCCAAGAGACCACACCCGAGGAAATGCACGTGCTGATTCACGCCGCGGATCGTACGCCACGGCAACGCACGACGACGTACGCCGCCGCATCGGCCGAGCGGATCGCCGCCGGGCTCGGCGCGCCGGAACTCGCGCAGATCGTCAACACGCCATTGCGCAAACGTCAGGGCGGCAAAGCGAACCTGGTGCGCAACGGCGACGGTCGCATCGGAATCGTCAACCTCGGCTGATCCGTCTCACATCGCATGAACCTCGCTTCGACGACTCAGAATCTCAGACGCGCAGTCGTGACGATTGCCTGCGTGGCTTTGATGGCCGGCGGCGGGCAGGCGATGGCACAGGAAGACTTCGGTTCCGACCATGTCGATTCCGGCGGCATGCTGGCGGATCTCTTCATCGTGCGCCCCGTCGCGCTGGCCGGCACCGTGCTCGGGACGGCGGTCTTCCTGGTGGCATTGCCGTTCACTCTGCCGTCTGGGAACGTCGAAGAAACGGCCAATACGTTCGTGGCCAAACCGTTCGAATACACCTTCAACCGGCCGCTCGGGGATTTCGATCACTGTGGCGCAACGCGCCACGCTTGCGGGGGCGACTGAGGTTCGGAACGATCGTCGAGCCGACCAACCTCACGATCCGACGGTGCCGGGCGTAGCGCCGACCAATCGACGCCAGGTAGCGAACCCTGCGCGAGTCGAGAAACAAGGCGCCAGGAGAACCGGCGAGGCCAAGAGGAACCGTGTCCACTCGGCCTCGTCGGTGTTTCATCCCGCGACCGCCTCCGCCGCTGTTCGGACCGCCATCGTCAGCGGCAACAGCAGCATCGCGAAGATCGCGATCGACACGACCGCGAGCAACGCGAGCGTCACGTTCATCCCCCACAGATCCAGCGTCCATCCGACGAACGGACCGGTGGCGGCGAACACCGCGCGAAACAGAAAGCTCGCCAACGAGTTCGCTGTGGCGCGGTAGCGGCCGGGCAGCCGCTTGTTGAACGCGTCGCGCAGGACGACCATCCCGAGGCCGCGCGCGACGAAGAACAACAGCGCCGCGAAGAACCCGCCGATCGGTCCGGCGACCGCGAGGCCGACGTAGCCGATCACCGGCAAGACCCCGACGAACGCGAACAGCGCCGTCGGACCGACTCGGTCCTCGACTTTCAGCGCCACGCGTCCGGCCGCCGCCGACACGAGCATGCAAGCCGCCCACAAGTACCCGAACTCGGCGAGTTCGATGCCTTGTTGCTGCCACAACTTCTGCAGCAACCACGCCGCATAGAACGTCGTGAGGCTCCAGATCGACAACGCCAGGAACGTCAGCCGTAAAACCGGCCCCGACTTCAGCAGATGCTCGAAGATCTCGCGCATGTTGCCGGCGTGGTCGCGTGCATCGAGCCGTTCGCCGGGCGGCTCGACCAAGCCGAGCGCGATCGCGAGCGGAATCCAGCCGACGATCACCTGCGCGTACACCGCCGCCTGCATCGACACGATCACGAGCACGCTGCACACGACGCCGGCGATCGCTTCGGACGCCGTCTGCATCGTGAAGAGACGGCCGACCAGTTCCTGTCGCCGGTTCGCGTCGTGACCGAGCGCGGCATCGGAGTCGTACAAGATCGCGAGATCGGTGCCCGACACGAGGCTCGAGCCGATCCCGAGGCACAACTCGAACACCGCGAGACCGGCGAAGCCGTCCGCGAACAACAACATCGAATGGCCGAGGCCGAAGAACACGCTGCCGACGAGCAACGTCACGCGGCGGCCGAGCAAGTCCGCTGCGTAGCCCGACGGGATCTCCATCAGCAGCACGACCGTCGCGAACAGCGCCTGCAGCAGGAAGATCTGCTGCATCGACAGCCCACGGCTTTCGAAGAACGGCACGACGATCGGCATGATGACCAGGAACACCTGGAAAAAGCCGAACGCCAGCGTCCGCCGGATGTTGTTCCTCAACTGAACGGGGGTTACCGCGTTCATCACGTTCACTCCTTCGTCGAAATCCCCTGCGTTCAAACCCAATTCCTTTCCCCAAAAACGAAAACCCCGGAGGCTTGTGGCGCTCCGGGGTTTTGTTGAACGGTTCTTTCGAACTAGAACGTCACAACCTCGAGCGCAGGCCTCCGTGAATGGCCGACAGCACGCGCACGTCCGCGACTGCGGTGCACGTGATCATCGGCATGTACTCGAACCCCGGACGCATGATGGCGAACTCGATTGAGGGCAATTGCCCGAAAAAGGCGCGCATCCTACTCGCGCCTTTCGAAAACCGTCAACAACAAATGGATCAACGGTCGTGAAGCGGTTCCGAAATTCATCAAGTGCGCTTCGCGAGGATCCCCAACTCGCCGACCGCTTCGAGCACCTTCGCTTCGCTGTCCTGCGGCACGAGCGCGATCAGGCGGTGCACGCCGATATCGGCGAATTGTCCGACCAGATCCGCCGTGACGCGGCCGCGCGGCGTAACGCTGATCTCGAGTTCGCCGAGCGACGGATCGCGCCGCGCCCGCGACGCGCGCAAGCGTTCGATGCACTTCGCCGCGGTCGGCACGTCCATCGCGAAGCCGTACCAGCCCTGGGCGCTCGCGACCGCGCGTTCGATCGCCGCGTCGCTCGCGCCGCCGACGACGATCGGCGGACCGCCGCGCTGCGCCGGCTGCGGCCGCGATTGAATCCCCGCGAACTTCACGAAACGGCCGTCGAAGCTCGGCTTGTCGTCGCGCCACAGCACCCGCATCGCCGCGATGTATTCGTCGGTGCGCGCGCCGCGCTCGCCGAACGGCACGCCGAGCGCGCGGAATTCCGGCTCGAGATAGCCGGCGCCGATGCCGAGGATCAGCCGCCCGCCCGACAACACGTCGAGACTCGCCATCTCCTTCGCGAGCACGACGGGATTGCGCTGCGCGATCAACACGATGCCGGTGCCGAGCTTCACGCGCGTGGTCACCGCCGCGACGTACGCGAGCACCGTCGACGGATGCAGCATCGGGAACAGCGGCGGCGCCGGCGACGGCGCCTTTTGCGGATCCGGCAATACGACGTGCTCGCCGGTCCACAACGACTCGAGTCCGGCGTGTTCGGCCGCTTGCGCGACCCGCGCCGCGACCCCGGGGTCCGCGCAGATGCCCGAACCGATTCCGAAAATACCGATCTTCATGCGTACTCCTTTCCGTTTGCCGTATTCGCTACACGCGGACGATCGTCGTGCCGATCGTGTCGCCGTGCAGCAGCCGAATGAACGCGCCGGGCGCCGCGTCGAGGCCTTGGAATTCCGTTACGCGCGGCACCAGCTCGCCGCGCTCGATCCACCGCGTCATCTCGGCACGCGCTTCCTCGTACCGGCTCGCGTAGTCGAACACGAGGAAGCCTTCCATCCGCACGCGGTTGTTCACCAACAATCCCGGTAAGCCGCGCGGGCTACCGGACGGATTCGCCGTGTCGTATTGGCTGACTGCGCCGCAGCAGACGATGCGGCCGTGCGCATTCATGCGGAAGAGCGCCGCGCCGAGAATGTCGCCGCCGGTGTTGTCGAAATACACGTCGATGC
>DASRZO010000083.1:0-5950 GCA_035686405.1 Pseudomonadales bacterium
AATGTCGGATCGAGCGGTGCGTTGCACGCGGGCACGCTGAAGTTCGGCGTGCGCTGAAACACGGTCAGGTGTTTCGCTTGTGCTGCGATCACCGGAATCGCTTGGATCGCAGACGAACCGGTACCGATGATGCCGACGCGCTTGTCGGCGAAGTCGACGCCGTCGTGCGGCCATTGGCTCGTCCAATACGTCGGCCCCGCGAAAGCGTCGAGGCCGTCGATCCGCGGCACTTGCGGTACCGACAGGCAACCCGTCGCCATCACGCAGAACGGCGCGCTCGCGCGATCGCCGCGATCCGTCTCGACGGTCCAGCGTCCGCTCGCGTCGTCGAAGTGCGCGCGCGTGACGCGGCGTTCGAAACGGATGTCGCGCTTCAAATCGAACTTCTGCGCAACGCGTTCGGCGTAACGCAAGATCTCGGGCTGCGTCGCATATCGCTCCGACCAATTCCACTCGTCCTCGAGCTCGCGCGAGAACGAATACGAATACGCGAGACTCTCGGCGTCGCAGCGCGCCCCCGGATAGCGATTCCAATACCACGTGCCGCCGACGCTCGTGCCCGCTTCATACACGCGCGCCGTCAACCCCATGCCGCGCAATCGATGCAGCAGATACATGCCGGCGAATCCCGCGCCGACGACGATGACGTCGAACTCGCGCCCGTTGTCCGTGTCCGACGCAACGTCGCGTTCCGACGCCTGTTGACTGTGACTGCTCATCTGACTGTCGTCTCCGGTGGCGAATGCCATGGCCTGTGAATAGAGTGCCGATTGTACGGTGTACTCGCTGTTCGACCACACCGACGCTCTCGAGGGGAGGATCGATGGCCGACGAAGTGCTTTACGACGAACGCGACGGCATCGCCGTCATCGCGATCAATCGTCCGGAGAAGAAGAACACGCTGACCGACGCGGTCATTCAAGGCATCGCCGATGGCATCGACCGCGCGTCGCGCTCGCAAGCCGTCGCCGCCATCGTGCTGCGCGGCGTCGGCGATACGTTCACGGCCGGCTACGACCTCACTCACCGCGGTCGTTGGGACGTACCGTACGGCGCGCCGGACATCGAGCATCGCGAAGGCGCGTGGGATCCCGTGCGCGACTACCAGTTCATGGGCCACAACGTGCGCCGCTTCATGCGCATCTGGGATTGCCCGAAGCCGGTACTCGGCGAAATCAAAGGCTGGGCGATCGGCGGCGCGACCGATTTGGTGCTGTGTTGCGACCTGCTCTTCATGGCGAGCGACGCGCACATCGGTTATGCGCCGAGCCGCATCTACGGTACGCCGACGACGATGCTGTGGGTGTATCGGCTCGGACTCGAACACGCGAAGCAGTTTCTGCTGACCGGCCGTGCGATCGACGCGGCGACGGCCTATCGCATCGGCCTCGTCTCGTACGTCGTCGCGCCGAGCGAACTCGGCGCATTCATCGAAGAGGAAGCGCGCCGCTTCAAACACATTCCGGCGAATCAGCTCGCGCTGAACAAACTGCTGATCAACCAAGCGTTCGAAAACATGGGTCTGCGCACGACGCAGATGCTCGGCACGTTCTTCGACGGCGTCACGCGCCACACCGAGGAGGCGTATCGCTGGGTCGAGCGGTTCGCCGACAAAGGCTTTCGCGAAGTGATCCGCGAACGCGACGCGCCGTGGCAGGACTACGGCGAGAAACGCGGTGAACAGCGAGGCGAACAGCGCAACGACGAGCAAAGCGGCGAGCTCGACGAACCGGCGCGCGGCAACCGGCGGCGCCAAAGCCGGCGCGACAAGAGTGCCTCGACGCAGCGCTCGAGACCGCACGACAAGCGCGCGAAGAAGCGCAGCACGAAAAGCAGCGGACGCTGATTCACGTGCGGACCCCGCCAAATGCTCACACCCCGAGCACGCACGACTCCGGCACTGCGGCGGTCCCGTCGTATTGGCGCGATCCGCTCGCCACGCGCTCGCGCCGCTTGGCGACGTTTTCCCTTCTCTACGTATCCGAGGGCATTCCGCTCGGCTTCACCGGCACGTTGCTCGCCACGCAGATGCGCCGCCACGGTCTCGATCCCGCCGCGATCGGCGCCTTCGTCGGCTCGTTGTACTTGCCGTGGGCGTTCAAATGGGCGTTCGGCCCGGTCGTCGACACGATCACGTCGTCGCGCTTCGGCCGCCGCCGCACGTGGATCGTCGGTGCGCAGCTGCTGATGACGCTGACGTTGCTCGCCGCAACGCCGATCGATTTCGCGAACTCGCTCGGGCTCTTCACCGCAGTGATCTTCGTGCACAACATCTTCGCCGCGACGCAGGACGTCGCGATCGACGCGCTCGCGGTGCAAGTGCTGCCGGCCGACGAGCGCGGTACCGCGAACGGCTTCATGTTCGGCGGCCAAGGTGTCGGCCAGGTGATCGGCGGTCCGTTGATGTTGCTGACGATTTCCTATTTGTCGCTCACCGGTACGTTCATCGTCGTCTCCGCGATGATCTTTTTGATTCTGATCTTCGTATCGTGGCGCATCCGCGAGCCGCCCGACCTGCAGCCGCCGTGGCGCATCGTCGGAGGCCAAACGGCCGCACTGAGCCGCATCGGCCGCGAAATCGCGGAGTTCGTCCGTGCCGCCGGCCGCGCGTTCGTCGGCACGCGGGCGGCGCTGCTCGGCGTACCGTTCGCCTTGCTGCCGCTCGGCGCGTACGCGCTGTCGCTGTCGCTCGGCTCGAACCTCGCGGTCGAGATCGGGCTCTCCGACGACATGATCGGCACCATGGGCCTGGCCGTCGGCGCGTTGAATGCGATCGGCTGCATCGTCGGCGGTTGGGTATCCGACCGTTACGGCCGGCGCGCGACGCTCGCGGCATTCGTCGCGCTGACGTCGGTCCCGACGCTGGTCCTCGCCTGGCTGATGTTCTCCATCGGTCACGTGATGCCGGTGGCACCCGGCACCGGCACACCGATCGTGGGCAAACTGCTGATCGAGTTCTTCGCGATCGCGAGCGCATATTCGTTCATTCAAGGCCTCACGTACGGCGGTTCGACCGCGCTCTTCATGGACATCACGACGCCGGCGGTCGCCGCCACGCAGTTCACCGCCTACATGGCGCTCGCAAATCTGGCCACGACGTATACGGCGACTTGGCAAGGCGAATCCGTCGAGTACTTCGGCTATCCGATCACGCTGGTGCTCGACGTCGTCGTCGGCATGCTGTGCATCACCTTGCTGCCTTGGATGGCGGTGTCGCGGCGGACAGACGACGACTCGGACGAGATCGGCGACGCCGAAACGAATGCCGCGCCCGAAGGCGCGACATCGTAGAGTCGTTGGAGCGGTTGCCGGGGGCCGACTCGGACTCGAGACCCGAAGGAGCGTCGGGAACCGGCGCTCGCCCGCCGCCTTCAACCCATGTCGAAGAGCAACACTTCGGCGTCGCCGTCACCGGCACCGGTGATCGCGATCGTTTGCACTGCGTCGAACGCGACGCCGTCGCCGACGGCGAGCGTCTGCTCGCCGACCGTCACCGTGCCGCGCGCGACCTGCAGCCAGCCTTTGCGCCCTGCGCCGAGCGCGTGCGTCACCGACTGGCCGCGACCGAGCACGCTCGCGAACAGGTCGACGTCCTGATGAATCGTCACCGAGCCGTCGCGACCGTCGCGCGAACCGACCAATCGCAGCCGGCCGCGCTTGTCGTCCGCCGTGAACGTCTTCTGCTCGTAGCTCGGCGTGATGCCGTCGCGTTCGGGCTCGATCCAGATCTGCAGGAAATGCACCGGCTCCGCACGCGAGTGGTTGAACTCGCTGTGGCGGATACCGGTACCCGCCGACATCCGCTGCACGTCGCCCGGGCGGATCACCGATCCGGTGCCGATGCTGTCCTTGTGCTCGAGCGCGCCGTCGAGCACGTACGACACGATCTCCATGTCGCGGTGCCCGTGCGTGTCGAAGCCCTTCGCCGGCGCGACCCGGTCTTCGTTGATCACCCGCAGCGTGCCGAACCCCATGAAGCGCGGGTCGTAGTAGCTGCCGAACGAGAACGTGTGCCGGCTGTCGAGCCAGCCGAAGTTCGCCGCCCCGCGGTCTTTCGCTTTGCGTACTGCCGTCATGATTGCCTCCTCATATAGGTACCGGTCGAGCCGGTTCCGAACGTGAACCTACTCTGCTAGCGTTCCATTCCGGAGACAATTAGGCGTTCCGATGACATTGCGTCTCCAAATTGGAGACAGTCATGGATCGCTTCGAGAGCATTCGCGCCTTCACCCAGGTCGTCCAAGCCGGCGGCTTCGCCGCGGCCGCCCGAACGATGGGGGTATCGAGGTCGGTCGTGAGCAAGTACGTCATCGCGCTGGAGAACGACCTCGGTACACAACTGCTCCGCCGCAGCACCCGCCAGGTGACGGCGACCGAGACCGGCCTCGCGTTCTACGACCGTTGCGTGCAGATCCTCGCCGAGCTCGACGACGCAGTGACGGCAGTTGCGGAGCTGCAGGGTTCGCCGGCCGGAAACCTGCGCATCAACGCGCCGATGTCGTTCGGCGTCGGGCACCTCGGCGCGGTCGTGAGCGAATATCTCGCGCAGTATCCGAACGTCCACGTCGAGCTGGTGCTGAACGACCGCTTCGTCGACTCGATCGAAGAGGGTTTCGATCTGACGGTGCGCGTCGCCGAGCCGGACGTGCTGACGAGCCTGATCACGAAGGAGATCGCGCCGGTGAAGCGCGTGTTGTGCGCATCGCCCGCATATCTCGCCAAGAACGGCGAGCCGCGCACGCCGAGCGATCTGATGTCGCATCGCTGTTTGCACTACGGCTATCTCGCGTCCGGCAATCATTGGCGTCTGCGCGGCACCCGCGGCGACGAGCTCGTCGCGATCAACTGCGTGATGTGGTCGAACAACGGCGACGTGTTGAAGCAAGCCGCGCTCGCCGATCAAGGCATCGCGCTGCTGCCGACGTTCATCGTCGGCGATGCGCTGCAATCCGGCACGCTGCGTACCGTACTCGCCGATCACGCGCCGCTCGATCTGACGTTGTTCGCGCTGTATCCGCGGCACCGGCATCTGTCGACGAAGCTGCGCCACTTCGTCGACCTGCTCGTCGCGCGCTTCGGCGGCCGCCCGTATTGGGATCTCGTCGACTGATGCCGGATCGACGTTTTGCGCGAGCTGCTCGGCCGCTCCATGCGCGCCGTGTAAGCGCAGGTCACGCGAGCGGCCGTCTGCAATCGCCATCACACGATCGACCAACAGCTGTGGCGTCGCCTCTTGCCCGCCTCCGGCGCCGTCGTGACGCGACGCGTCGTGCATACTGCATCGTATGTGGCGTCATTCAATCGAATCTGATTCGACCACCCACAATTCCGTCCGCCGTCGCACGCCGTCGCTGCAACTCGCGGCCGCGTGTCGCCGCGGCGTTCGCACAGCAGGTACGGCCCGCGCGTCGTACTCGCTGACGATTCGAGCGAGGTGCGCGGCGCTGGCCGCACTGCTGTGCGCCGGCTGCGTGCCGCTCGTACAGGGGCCGCCGCGGCAAGAGGCGCCGATCGTCGTTGCCGGCGCGTCCGGCGTGTTGTCGTCGTCGCAGAGCGAAGCGACCGTCGAGCGCGCCGTCGCCGCGGCGCCCGATCCCGATGCGATGCGCTCGCTGGTCGCGATGATGGAATCGCTGAGTGACGATCCGCTGTACAAAGACAACGACGTCGGACTGCTCGTCGACGGACCGGCGACGTACACCGCGATGCTCGAAGCGGTGCATCGCGCCGAACGCGAGATCGACGTCGAGATGTACATCATCGGCGACGACCGCATCGGCGAGTTGTTCCGCGACGCGCTCATACAGAGAGCCGAAGCGGGCGTCGCAGTACACCTGCTGTACGACAGCGTCGGCAGTTGGGGCGTATCGAGCGACTTCTTCGACGCGATGCGCAGCGCCGGCGTCGAGGTGATCGAATTCAATCCGGCGAGTCCGCTGCACGGCGGCAA
>DASRZO010000084.1:0-8845 GCA_035686405.1 Pseudomonadales bacterium
CGAAACTGCGGCAAGCCGTCGTCGATGGACACCCACGGCAGTTTGTCCTGCACCCAGATGTGCATGTGCGGCGCGAGCGGTCCCGGTTCCTGCAACGTCGAGAGCGCGAAATCGATCTCGTCGGCGCGCGTCGCGTGCCGATACGTCAGCGTCGTACCGCAACGCTCGCAGAAACCGCGCAGCACCTGCGGCGACGAGCTGTATTCGCGCACGGCTCCAACGACGACGCGAAGGCGCGCGCGATCGACGGTACCCCACGCGACCGGACTGGCACCCGCCGCACGCCGGCAGCTCTCGCAGTGGCAGAAACACAGGTTGCGCACCGGCGCGTCCACCTCGTACCGCACGAAACCGCAGTGACAGCCGCCCGTTTGTCCGGCGACGAGCATACCTGACGTCCCGACTAAGGCGCCGCCGGCGTCATGACGTCGGCGCTGAGTCGCTCGAAGCCATACGCCTGTGTGAAGCACTTCGAGCGAATGCCGAGCACGGCCGCAGCCTCCACGTTCCGCGCGCGATCGTCAACGAAGACGACCTCGGACGGCCGGCATCCGGCGCGATCGAGCAACCGGCGATAGATTCGCGCGTCGGGTTTGCGCGCGCCGACGTCGCTGCTGATCACCGCGCCCGCCAACAGCGGCTCGATGCCCAGCGCCGCGCGCAGTTTCGTCGACCATCGCGCCACGTCGTTCGACAGACACCACACCGGAACGCCCGCTTCCTGCGCGCGCAGCAGAAATTCGCGCGCGCCGGGCATTAGCGCGTGCGTTGCGAGATACGCATCCTCCACGGACGCGTCGAGACCGACGCGCGCCCAGAACGCGTCGGCGTCGATGCCGCCGAGGCTCGCGTGCAAATACGCGGTCTCGACGGCATTCGCGTTGCCGCCCGCCGAGCGAACGAACGGCACGAGCAGCTCGGCGACGTCGTCGGCCGCCGCAAACAACACGCCCATCGCGTCGAGCGCGATCTTACGGATGGTGTTCACGGTCCCGCGCCGCGTCGCACTTCCGCCGCGAGTCGTTCGAGGTTCTGGTCGTTCGCGACGGCCACGACCGGAAGCACGCGCCGATAGTGCTCGACGGTATCGAACGTCTGGCGCCATTCGACGAGCGTGCTCGCCCCCTGCGCCTCGAGTTCGATCGTCAGCACGAAATGATGATCGTCCGAAATGTGGTCGATCTCGAGCAGCCGATCGCGTTCGATGCGCACGAACCGGTTCTCGTTCGGATAGTCCGTGCCGTCGGGACCGTGCAGCGTGAAGCGCCACCGGCCGCCCGGGCGAAACTCGAACACGCGAATCGTGCTCGTGAATCCCGCCGGTCCCCACCACCGCGCGACTCGACTCGGCGCGCGCATCGCGGCGAACACCTCGGCGGGTTTCGCCGCGATCGACTGGGTCCGGGCGTCGGACCGTTCGTGAATCGGTTCCATCGACCTCTTTCCAGGGTTCGGCAACCTACGCCTCGCGGTCGATTTTACGCGCCAAGAGACGATCGCCGGCGTTCGTCCGACTCGTCCGTGGTCCGCGCGAATGTCCATTCGAGATCGACGCCGCTGCTACAAGCCGCGCAACAATTGCGTCACCGACGTCTTCGCGCGCGTCTTCGCATCGACCCGCTTCACCACGATCGCCGCGCTCAACGAGTACTTCCCTCTCGGCAACGATCCCGCGACGACGACCGAATGCGCCGGCACCGTTCCATACGTGACCTCGTCGCGCTCGCGGTCGTAGATCGGCGTGCTCTGGCCGATGAATACGCCCATGCCGACCACCGCGCCGCGCTGCACGACGACGCCCTCGACGATCTCCGAACGCGCGCCGACGAAGCAGTCGTCTTCGATCACGGTCGGCGTCGCTTGCGCCGGTTCCAACACACCGCCGATGCCGACGCCGCCGGAGAGGTGCACGTTCGAACCGATCTGCGCGCACGAACCGACCGTCGCCCACGTGTCGACCATCGAGCCGTCGCCGACATATGCCCCGACGTTGACGAAGCACGGCATCAATACCGTATCGCGGCCGAGGTAGGCGCCGGCGCGCACGACCGCGCCCGGCGTGACCCGCGCGCCGAGGCGTTGAAACTGCTCGGCGGTGAAGTCCTTGAAGCGCTGCGGGATGCGGTCGTAGTACGCCGACACGCCGTCGTCGAGCTGCCGGGCGGGAAAGCGCTTGAAGCTCAGCAGGATCGCCTTCTTCACCCACTCGTTCGCGGTCCAGCGGCCGTCGCGCGGTTCCGCGACGCGCAGCGCGCCCGCTTCGAGCATCGAATACACGCGGTGAAGGACGTCGTCGATATCGCCGACCGTATCGCCCGCGAACGCTCGCTCGATCTTCGCCGCGTCGTTCTCCGTCACGGCTCGACGATCGCGAACCCGGACGCGAACGTATCGAGATTGCCGAACACCGTCGCGAGCGCCGCACCGTCGCCGGCGATCTCGAACTCGCCGCGCGCGATCGCTTCCGCGAGCGTCGTCTGCGCACCGAGCACTGCGAGGAACGCAGTGCGCGTGGTCGTCACCGTCGCGGCCGCCGCGGCGTCGTGACGATCGCGCGTCGCATGCAGCGTCCGGTTCGACAGCGCCAGCACCCAGCGCTCGGCGACGTCGGTGAACGTGAAGTTGATCGCGAGCGCGAGCCCGCCGACCGCTTCGGCCTTCAACCGAATCGCGATCGCATCGAACGCCTGTTCGAGCGTCAATGCGGCAATGAGGCCGGAACGCGCCATCGGCCGCGCCGGCGGCGGACCGTTGCGCAACTCCTGCGCGCCGGTCAGATACGCGTTGCGGAACGTCGCCGACTCCGCTTGATAGCCGAGCTGTTCGAGCGCGTCGGCCTGCAGTTCGCGCGCGGCTTGATGCGTCGGATCGGCGAACACGACGTGATTCACGACCTCGGCGACCCAACGATAGTCTCCGGCCGCGAACGACGCGCGCGCTTGCCGTAACGCGTTGTCCGTGCCGCCCATGAATTCGACGTAGCGCTTCGCCGCTTCGACCGGCGGATGCGCGTGCAGCCGCGCCGGATTGCCGTCGTACCACGAGAGATACCGCTGATAGACCGCCTTCGCGTTGTGCACGAGATCGCCGTAATAGCCGCGCGTGTGAGCGTGCGCGAGGAACTCCGGCGGCAGCTTCAGGGTTTCGGCGATTTCGCCCGGCGTGTAGCCGTGGTTCGCGTAGCGCAACGATTGGTCGTGCATGAAGCGATATAGATCGCGCTGCAAGCCGAGGAAGCGGCGCACGTCGTCGCCGCCCCAGCGCGGCCAGTGGTGCGACGCGAACGATAGATCGCTGTGAGCGCCGAAGAGCTCGATCGCTTCGCCGACGTACTTCGACCAGTTCAGCGCATCGCGCACCTGTGCGCCGCGGATCGGTACGAGGTTGTGCATCGTGTGCGTGCAGTTCTCGGCCATGCACAGCCAGTTGCGGTCGGGGAAGAAAAAGTTCATCTCCGCCGGCGCTTCGGTCTCCGGCGTCAGCTGGAAGACGATGCGGATGCCGTCGACGACGAGCTCCTGCCCCGTGTGCGTGATGTCTTCCGTCGGTGCGAGCAAGCCCGGCGGATCGGTCGGGATCGTCTTGCCGAGTCCGGCGTCGACGAGACCGCGCGGTCCCGCCGGGAGCGTCGGCCCGAACTGGTATGCGGCGCGGCGCGACATCGCCGGCCCGGCGAGCAAATTCTCCGAAACGGCTTCGAACAGAAAATGCTCCGGCGCGATGATGCGACAGCGCCCCTTCGCGACATCGTCTGCGCTCGTCACCCCGAGCACGCCGCCGAAGTGGTCCGCGTGCGAGTGCGTGTAGATGACCGCCGTGACCGGCCGCGCGCCGAGATGGGCGTTGGCGAGTTCGAGGCACGCCTTCGCACACGACGGGCTGGTCAGCGGATCGATGACGATCCAGCCGTCTTTGCCTGCGATGAACGACACGTTCGAGATGTCGTAGCCGCGCGCCTGCCACAAGCCGGGCGCGACTTCGAACAGACCGTGAATCGCGTTCAGCTGCGCTTGTCGCCACAGGCTCGGGTTCACGGTGTCCGGCGCCGGCGACCCTTGCCCGATGAAATCGTAGCGGTGCACGTCCCACGCCGGGCCGTACGGCCCGTCGATGCGCCCGGTCGGATGCTGCGCGATCAGGCCGCGCGACGCGCGCTCGAAATCGTTCGGGTCGAGATCGACGTGCACGCCCGCGTTGCGTGCGCGTGTGTGCTCGGTCGCGGGCTTCGGTGGTGTCGGCATGGGGTCCGATTCTGCATGACACGCGCGGCGACTGCACGCCGCGTCGCCTCCGCCGTCACTTCAGAAAAACACGAACGACCGCACCACGACGTTCTTGCGACAACGCGCGTCGGCCGGGGCAGTCGGATCGACGCACGCGGAGTGGAACGACCAGCGCGACACCGAACCGTCCGTGATCGAGTCGTAGCACTTCAACATCGACACTTCGTTCGGCTTCTGCTGCGGGAACCAATACCACTCGTGGGTCGGGCGATACGTGAAGCGCGTCGTTTCGCCGACGCGATCGTCGTAGATGCGGTAGTTCGTGATGTACGGCTGATCGGCGAACGACGGCCACGCGCACAGCACGAACGGATTTTGCTCGACCGTCTCCATCGGCTTGGCGAGGTTGATCGACAGGAAGCGCCGCGACATCTTCGCGTCCGCTTCGGCTTCCGTGTAGCGCTGTTCACGGCCGAAGTTGCGCAAGTTCTTCGTCAACAGCTCGCGGCAGCGCACGCGGCCGCTGTTGTCGTTCAAATCGTTGTGCACGAGGTAGGCGTAGTTCGCGTTGACGCCCGGGTTCTTCTTCTCTTGGTTCTCGCTGCGGTCGCCGGTGTAGTCCTTGTCGAACACGTCGTGGTTGTACACGAGCGCATCGGTCGCATCGGGATAGAACTCGAGCAGCAGTTTCTCCATCTCCGGATAGAACACCCGCTCCACTTCCGCGGCGTCGTAGAAGTTCTTGCACTCCGACTCGCAGTGCGCGAGCGCGACGCCGAGCTTGTCCATGCATTCGGCGCTGAACGGCGACAAGCCCGGGTAGTACTCGCCGATGCGGCGCGCGTCGCGCAGGACCTGCGGGAAATACAAGGCGCGGCGGCCGATGTCGCGCTCTTCCTTGCGCAAGATCCTCTGCTCCGCTTCGCGCGACGGGTCGCGCCACAGCGCGTTCGACGACACGATCGAATACGACGGGGCCTCGTGCACCGAATAGCGCAACGGCAACACGACGCCGCCTTCCGGCGCCTCGAGTCCGCTGTCGCGGATGTATTCGACGCACTCCGCGTGGCTGCGGAACGCCAAGCCCCACTTCGTCTCGATCGGTCCGGGCGGCGCATTCTCGATCATGTCGATCACGCCCTGGCCCGTGCCGGTCGCGATCAGCGCGAGCGCATCGGCCGTGGCGAGCGCGGTGCCGGCATCGCCGTCGCGATCGAATGCCATGTACGACACGCCGCCGTGCGCCGCGATCGGCGCCGGTTGGCCGTGCGTGAGTTGAAACGGCGGCACGTACGCAGATCCGTTCGTCGCCGCGACCGGCGCATTCGCTTTGACTGAGCTCATGGTTCCTCCGATGCGGTGAGCGCGTGGGCAAACCACACGCCGAAGGCAGCGACGTTGCCGATCGGTCCGCGCACGGTCAACGACGCTTGCGGCCTGACGATATAACCGCGGTCACGACCGGCCCGGCGTCCCCGTTCCCCTCATTCGCCCGCGTCGACGCGCCGCCGCATGTCGCGGTACGCGGTTTCGACGAGCTGCGTCAGCGCTGCGTCATCGACGTCGACGTACGGCCGCACCTTCACGTGCCGCATGAATTTCCCCGCGCCTTCCAGCAATCGCGTCGGGTCCGCGAGCGCCGCGCCGCGGAAGAAGCCGACGTTCACGTGCGCGGTGAACGCGTCGACGTAGCCGAATGCCGCGTCGCCGACGCACGCCGTCGGATGGCCGTCGTGCAACAGCTCGCGCACGTCGCCGCCGCAGCCGCGCATCACGTCGAACCAACGCCGGGCGATCGCGCCGAGTTCGTCCGGACGCCTGCGCAACCACGCCTCGATCGCCGGATCGCGCGCGACCGCGCTCGGAAACCGCATCAGCGTGGTTTTGGCGACCGGCGCCCGCGTCACGTGTCGCGCCCCGTCGCGGTCAGCTCGAATCCGGCGTCGGTCACGCGCGTGCCTTGACGTGTTTGCGCTCGTCCACTTCGAGCAGGCCTTTCGAGTTGGCGAGGATCACGATCGGATTGTTCCATGGATTGCCCGCGAACTTGACTACTCGTCGCACCGCCCTCATTTGAACCGGTCCGCGCCACAAATTCACGGTGCGGAAGGAAGGAACCATGGAAGCGTTGCGTTGGTTGAACGGGCCGCCGAGCGGCGAACGGGTCGACGGGACGCCGTCGCAGAAGCGCGATGCCGAATTGCTCGACGCGTATTCGCAAGCGGTGGTCGGCGTCGTCGATTCGGTCGAGCTCGCGGTCGTCGCCGTCGAGGGCGCCGACCATCGCGGCGGCGAACCGCACGGACTCGGATCGGGCTTTTTCGTCACGCCGGACGGATATCTGCTGACGAACGACCACGTCGTCGAGCACACCGGCAAGTCGGCGATCGTCACGTCGAGCGACGGCCGCCGCATCGAAGCGCGCGTGATCGGCACGGATCCCGCCACCGACCTGGCGGTATTGCGCGCGAACGCGTCGGGTCTGCCGTTCGTCGAGATCGGCGACTCGCAAGCGCTCAGGCCGGGCCAGCTCGCGGTCGCGATCGGCAACCCGCTCGGCTTTCAGTCGACGGTGTCCGCCGGCGTCATCAGCGCGATCGGGCGCGGCTTGCGCGCGCGCAACGGCCGCTTGATCGACAACGTCATTCAACACACCGCCCCGCTCAATCCCGGCAACTCCGGCGGCCCGCTGCTCGATTCGGCGGCGCGCATGGTCGGCGTCAACACCGCGATCATCGCGGTCGCGCAAGGGATCGGCTTCGCAGTGCCGAGCGAGACCGCGGTGTGGGTGCTGTCGGAGCTGCTCGCACACGGCCGCGTGCGGCGCGTGACGCTCGGCATCAGCGGTTCGACCGAGCCGCTGCCGAAGCCGGTGGCGCGCCGGCTCGGACTCAAGACGCCGTCCGGCGTGCGCGTGCGCGATGTCGCGTCCGACGGACTCGGTGCACGCGCGGGCTTGCGTAAACACGACGTCATCGTCGCCGTCGGCGAACAACCGACGCCGCACGTCGACGCGTTGCATCGCCACCTCGGCTCGAACAACGTCGGCACCACGCTCGAGATCAAGCTGTTGCGCGACGGCCGCGTCGTGACGCAGACGATCGAACCGCAGTGGTGAACGACGACGCCGCGCGCGGGCGATCGTCGGATCACCGCGGTTGCTCAACCGGTCCGACGACTCGACCCGGCCGCGGAGAGGCGCCGAGCGCCGTGTAGGTCATGGGCGAGATTCGCTCGACCTCGACCGCCATCGTGGCCCCCTCCGCATGGCCGGCGTCGCACCGAGCGATCGCGCCAGCGGTGTTACATTGGCGCCACGCTCGCGCCGGTGAACCGTCATGGCTTTCAAGTGCTTCGACCCCGCGCTCGTCGGATTCCTCGACGAACTCGCGCAGAACAACGAACGCGATTGGTTCGCACAGAATCGCGACCGCTACGAACGCTTGGTGCGCGAACCGGCGCTCGACTTCATCTCCGCGATGGGTCCGCACCTCGATCGTTTCGCCCCGCAGTTCGACGCGATTCCGAAAAAGATGGGCGGCTCGCTGATGCGCGTGTTTCGCGATACGCGCTTCGCGCGCAACAAGACGCCGTACAAAACCAACGTCGGCATCCAGTTCCGTCACACCCAAGCGAAAGACGTGCATTCGCCCGGCTACTACGTGCACATCGAACCGGGGCGACACTTCCTCGGCGTCGGCATGTGGCATCCGGAACCGGACGCGCTGGCAGCGATCCGCAACGCGATCGTCGAACGGCCGAAAGCGTGGAAGAGCGCGCGCGACGACGCGGCATTCGCGCGCACGTACTCGCTCGACGGCGCCGCGTTGAAGCGTCCGCCGCGCGGCTATCCGGCCGATCATGCGTTCGTCGAGGATCTGAAGCGCACCGACTTCCTCGGCGCATGTACACTCACCAACGCCGATTTGTTCCGCGGCGATTGCGTCGGCCGAATCGCAAAACGATTCGAAGCCGCGACGCCGCTGATGAAATTCCTGTGTCGCGCGGTCGGGGTGCCGTTCTGACCACCGCGCAAGACCGACGACGAGGCAGACCTTGACGACGCAACAAGCGTTTCACGGCGAGATCGATCACTTCGTGTTGGCGGCGCCGAATCTCGAGCGCGCGTGCGCCGATTTCGAGCGCGCGACCGGCGTCGCGCCGATCGCCGGCGGTGCGCATCCGGGCCGCGGCACGCACAACGCGCTGGTCGCGTTCGACGACTCCGCCTATCTCGAGATCATCGCGCCCGACCCTGCGCAATCGCCGACCGGCATGTCGGCGCCGATGGCGCAGCTCGCCGCGCCGACGCTGATGCACTGGGCCGTTCGCAGCCGCGGCCTCGAAGCGCTGTCCGCGCGCCTGCGTGAAATGGGTTGGACGCCGACGCCGGTCAATCGCATGTCGCGCACGCCGCCGGGCGGCCCGCGGCTCGAATGGGAGTTGTTCGGCGTGCATCGACATCGCTTCGGCGGGCTCGCGCCGTTCTTCATCGACTGGATGAATTCGCCGCGGCCGCCGAGCACGTCGCCACGCGTCGGCGCGCTGCGCCGGGTCGTGGTGACGACCGACGATCCGGTCGCGATTCGCAACGTGGTCGCCCTGCTCGGCGTCGACGTCGA
>DASRZO010000085.1:0-20707 GCA_035686405.1 Pseudomonadales bacterium
GCAACGCGAGCGCGTAGATTTCCGCACCGCCGATCACCATCGCTTCGCCGTGTGCCGCGTCGGCGCCGAGCGTGTCCTGCGCCCGCGCGAGCGCTTCGTCGAGCGTGTGCACCACGATGGCGCCGTTGGCGGCGAACGACCGGTCGCGCGTGATCACGATGTTGGTCCGCTTCGGCAGCGGCTTGTGCATCGATTGCCACTGCTTGCGCCCCATGATGACGGGCTTGCCGAGCGTCGTGCGCATGAAGTAGCGCATCTCGTCTGGCAGCCGCCACGGCAACGCATTGTCGCGGCCGATGACGCGGTTGCGCGCCATGGCCCAGATCAGCGAGACCCGCATTCACGCCACCAACGAGTCTTCGACGACACTTCAATCCGCCTTTCGCTCACCTCGAAGTCATCATCTTGATCGGCATCTGGTCCCACGTTCTGCCTTCGAACAAACGTCCGGTCTTCTTCTTGTTCGTCCCACCCCATTGCTTGAAGAAAAACGGGACACAGGTCACCGGCCGCTCTTACGGCGCGACGCACCGAGACGGCCGCACAGATGGTCCGCGAGATCGCGCGCATCGTCCGTCGCGCCATGGATGAAGCTCGACTTGCGCCGGCGCAGAAACGTGAGGCCGAGCGCATAAAGCCCCGGCGCCGCGACGACGCCGCCGTCGTGCTGCAGTCGCCCTTTGTGATCGAACGCGGCCGGCACGTCGAGCCAGTGATAATCCGGGCGATAGCCGGTCGCCCACACGACCGAGCGAATCGAACCGCCGGTCAAATCGAGCGACAGCGCGGGCGCTGCGTCGACGCGCGTGCGCTCGAACCGAACCGGTTCGTCGAACTCGTTGTCGCGGCCGTGCGCGGCGATCCACCCATCGATCGCATCGAGCAGGCGGCCGAGTTTCAGGTCCGCCATCGCGCAGTTGTTGCGCAGGCCGCCGGAGAACAGCGCCTTGCCGTCGCGAATCGTAGCCAGGCGGCCGACGAGTACGACGCCGTTCGCCGTCAACGCGTTGAGGTCCAACGTCGCGCGTTCCGGCGTACCGATCAATTGCGGCGACGGCACGCGCCGCGCACGCACCAGGTCGTCGACTTCGTCGAAACGCTGATCGAGCAGGCCGAGCACGTCGAGCCATCGATACACGTCGGCGCCGCGATAGACGCGCGGCATGCGCACGTGTTCGCCCACCGCCAAGGTCACGCTGCGCCCGGACCGGTGGATCTCGTCGGCGAGCTGCAGACCGGTCGCCGATGCGCCGACGACGAGCACGCCGCCGTCCGGCAGCATACCGGGGTTGCGATATTCGCGCGGCGTCACCTGCACGATGGACGCCGGTAACGAACTCCCGAACGCCGGCACCGACGGAATCGCGCAGGCGCCGTTGGCGAGCACCACCGCACTGCACCGGATCGATTCCGCGGCGGTCGTCACCCGAAAACCGGCGTCTTCCGGTTTCACCGATTTCACTGAGGTGCGCGTGCGCACCGGCGCGGCGATACGCTCCGCATACGCTGCGATGAAATCGACGACTTCCGGCACCGTCATGTAGCCGTCCGGATCGGCGCCGTCGTAGCGGTAGCCCGGCAACGTGTTCTGCCAATTGGGCGTCAGCAGCCGCAGCGAATCCCAGCGCTCCGTCCGCCACGCGTTCGCGACCTCGCCGCGCTCGAATAGCACGTGTTCGACGCCGCGCTCGGCGAGCATCGCACTCATCGCGAGACCGGAGTGGCCGGCGCCGACGATGACGACCGGCACGTCATCGCGCGCCGTTCGCGACGTCGCGACGCGCACCGTCACTTCACGACGACGGCGACGTTGGTCGGATTGGTGATGATGTCGTAGACCGCCGAGCGCTTCTGCGACTGCGCGACGATGGCCTCGATGTCGTCGCGCGACGCATCGGCATCGATCTCGAAGCTGACGACAATATCGTCGAAACCGTTGCGCACGTCGCCGTCGATGCCGAGGATGCCCTGCAGATCCATGCTGCCTTCGAGCGTCGCCTTCACCGAATGCAGCTGCACGTTGCGCCGTTGCGCGACGCTGGCAACACCGGCGGTCAGGCAGCCGGCGAGTCCGCACAAGACCATTTCCACCGGTGTGGCGCCGTTGTCCTCCGACGCGAAGACTTCGGGATGATCGGATTCGAATGCATAACGCTTGCGGTGCGCTTGCTCGCCGCCGAGCCCGAAGAATCCATCGACCGCGGAGCGCGCGTGCGTACCGTTCAGCCAATTGCAGGTCGCGCGCCATTTGAACTTGGCGCCCGCCGGTGCGGCGGTCAGCGCTTCGCGAGCGGCAAGCAGGGCCGCGACGTCGACGCCGTTGTCGGCGCTGCCATCGGCGCGGCGCGAGCGCTTCGTCGGGATTGCGGCGGGCGCAGTCTGCTTCGCGGCCCGATTCGGTCGGCGCGCCGCACGTTTGCGCGGCGCGCGTCGAGCGCTCTTTTTCGCAGGCTTGCGAGTTGCTTTGACCGTTCGCGTCGGCGCGGTTTTCTTGCCCGGGTTGCGTGCTGATTTCGCCTTCGTCTTACGCTTCGTTGCCATTTCACACCTCTCGTCAAACTGCTCGTCAAACCGCGATCGGCGCCTTGATCGCCGGATGACTGCGATAGTCCCGCAAGCGAATGTCTTCGTACTTGAACGCGAAGATGTCTTTCACGGCGGGGTTGATCTCGATGCGCGGCAGCGGGAACGGCGTGCGCGCGAGTTGCTCGTCGGCTTGCTCGAGATGGTTCATATAAAGGTGGGCGTCGCCGAACGTGTGGATGAACTCGCCCGGCTTCAGCCCCGTCACCTGCGCCATCATCATCGTCAAGAGCGCGTACGACGCGATGTTGAACGGCACGCCGAGGAACACGTCGGCACTGCGCTGATACATCTGACACGAGAGCTTGCCGTTCGCGACGTAGAACTGGAACAGCGTGTGGCACGGCGGCAGCGCCATGCTGTCGACCTCGGCAACGTTCCACGCGGACACGATCAGGCGGCGCGAGTCCGGCGTCTTCTCGATCTGCTCGACGACCTTGCTGATCTGATCGATCGTGCCGCCGTCCGGCGCCGGCCACGAACGCCACTGCGAGCCGTACACCGGGCCGAGCTCGCCCGCTGCGTCGGCCCACTCGTCCCAAATGTGCACGCCGTGCTCCTGCAGATAGCGCACGTTCGTGCTGCCCGACAGGAACCACAACAACTCGTGGACGATGCCTTTCATGAAGATCTTTTTCGTCGTCACGAGCGGGAAACCGGCCGCGAGATCGAACCGCATCTGATGGCCGAACACGCTGAGCGTGCCGGTGCCGGTGCGATCGCCCTTCGCGACGCCGTGGTCGCGAATGCGGCGCATCAAATCGAGGTATTCCTTCACACGCGCTTCCGATTCATCACGAGCAGGACGATACCAAACAGCACCATCAGCATCGACAGCAACTGGCCCATCGTCAGCCAATCGAGCGCGATGAAACCGAGTTGCACGTCCGGTTCGCGGAAGAACTCGGTGATCACGCGCAGGATGCCGTAGCCGATCAGGAACACGCCGGATACTTGGCCGGGCGGACGCTGTTTCGACGAGAAGATCCAGACGATCGCGAACAGCACGATGCCTTCGGCGAACGCTTGGTACAGCGGCGACGGATGCCGGGCGAAGTCTTCCCACTCGCCGGTGCAAAGCGGATTCATCGCGCGAATCGCGTCGGCGTGACACGGATAGATCAACCCGAACGGCGAGTCGGTGGCGCGGCCCGGCAATTCGGTGTTGGCGAAGTTGCCGAGCCGGCCGAACCCCAGACCCGTCGGCACCAACGGCGCGACGAAGTCGCTCACTTGCCAGAACGTGCGCTGCGTCGAGCGCGCGAACAACCACATCGCGACGATCGTGCCGAGCAAGCCGCCGTGGAACGACATGCCGCCGTCCCAAATCCGAAAGAGCCACAGCGGATCGACGACGAATTGCTTGAAGCCGTAGAAGAAGACGTAGCCGATGCGGCCGCCGAGCACCGCGCCGAGCGCGCCGTAGAAGACGACGTCGGACACCTGCTGCGCGGTCCAGTCCGTGTTCAACGTCCGCGCTCGATAATTGCCGAGCCACCACGCGAGCACGAACGCCGTCAGATAGGCGAGGCCGTACCAGCGGATCGCGATCGGCCCGTAGCCGACGATGACCGGATCGATGTGGGGATAGTGCACGCAGTACTCCAAAGGCCTTCTGCTACACTCGCGGCCCTCGTCGAGCAGCGATCGCGCAGATGTGCTTGATTCTGTTTGCCTACCGGGTACGCACCGATGCGGCGTTGGTCGTCGCGGCGAACCGCGACGAATTCTACGCACGTCCGGCCGCATTGGCACAGCGTTGGACCGACGCGCCGCACGTTCTTGCCGGACGCGATTTGACCGCCGGCGGCACGTGGCTCGGCGTCACTGCGAGCGGCCGCTTCGCCGCCGTCACGAACTTCTCCGAGACACCCGAAGGCCCGCTGCCGCCCGGCACGCGCGGCGACTTGACTGCAAATTTCCTGCGCGGCGACGCGCGCGCCCGCGACTACGCCGCCGCGATCGACGATGCGAACTACCGCGGCTTCAGTCTCTTGTTGTGGGACGGCGTCGATCTCGTCTACGCGTCGAACCGCAATTCGCCGCCGCGCGTGCTCGCACCCGGCGTACACGGTCTCGCGAACACGCATCTCGACGGCGACGTGCCGTGGCCGAAAGTCGCGCGCGGTACGCGTGCATTGCGCGATGCGATCCGCGGTCACTATGCGCCCGACGATCTCTTGCAGCTGCTCGCCGACGATTCGCTGCCGCCCGACGATCAACTCCCGCTGCGCGGCAAGGACCTCGACTTCGAACGTCGCGTCGCGCCGATCTTCATTCGCGGCGACGAGTACGGCACGCGCGCGAGTTCCGTCGTCACGATTGGTGCGACGCACGTGCAGTTCACCGAGCAGACGTTCGGACCGCACGGCGTGCCGCAGCAGCGCGTCGATGCAACGTTGCCGTTGGCGCCGCGAGCGCGCGCGGCGGGCTGATCGCACGTCGACTCGGGTCCGCTTACAACGATTTCGCTAAGGAGCGCGATCGGCGGCCGGCGCCGGACCGACGTCGGCGACACCCACCGCACGTCGTCCACCGCCGCGCACGAAGAAGAGCCCTACCAATCCGACCCCCAGCAGCAGCACGATCGTCGCGAAGCCGCCCTGCTGACTGTGCGTGAGACGCGTGCCGACGTTGACCAGCGACGGCGCGAGCCACGCCGTCGCCACGCCGGACAGCGCGTAGACACCGAAGAACGCGCCCGTCTGCTCCGGCGGCGTCAGGCGCGTCAGCGTCGTGCGGCTCGAGGCGTACTGCGCCGTGATGAAGATCGCGTTGGAGAATCCGATCAGCAGGAACACGACATCGGGCAGCGTGCGATAGAACGGTCCGTTCCACAGCGGCGGCGTGGCCGGATCGTAAGACCAGAAGAACGCAATCTCGTCCGGCGCCATCCCCAACAACGCAGCGAGTCCGAGCATCGACATGAAGATCTCGATCCGCAGGGCGTTCTTCGGGCCGAGCCGATCGTCGAGCCAGCGGCCGACGAAGCCGCCGAACACGGCGAGTATCGACAGGATGATGCCGGTGATCAGCAGATCGAGCGACTTCCACTTCATCACGCCGGCGGCGAACACACCGAAGAAGAACAGCACGCCGTTCATGCCGTCGACGAAGAACATCCGCGACAGCAAGTACACCACCGCGTCGCGATAACGCCGCACCGTCTTGATCATGCCCCACAGGTCGGCCGCGCCGTCGCGGAACGCGCGCAGCGCCGGCACACCGGTCTTCGGTGCATCGGGCGTGAAGAGAAAGAGCGGGATGGCGCCGAGCACCAGGATTCCGGCAGACAGAAACGCCACGACGCGTTCTGGTTCGTGCGCGGCCGGATCGAGACCGAAGAGCGGCGTCGCCGGCACCCAGCTCCAATCGACCTTGCCCGGCAACGCGAACGCCCAGGCGGTGAACCCCAACGCGCACACGGAGGCGAAGTTGCCGAGCGACAACGCGAGCCCGGACGCCTTGTGCGCACCGCCCAAACCGGCGGCGCGCACCAGCAGCGAGTTGTGCAGCACCTCGGAGTACGAGAACAGCACGTTGACGAGCATCGCGATGAACATCGTCGTCGTCACCGTCAGCGCCGACGAGTCCGGACGCGCCCACCACAGCGACGCGATCAGCGGCGTCATCGCGGCGATGACGAGACCGAGCCAGAGCTTGCGCGGTCCGAGCTTATCGATGGAGGCGCCGAGAAACGGCGCGGTGGCCATGACGATCCAGCCCGCGTATTGCTGCCAGCTCGAGATCACCTGCTGGCCGCGCACCGGATCGCCCACCATCACGGCCGAGACGTACGGGATGAAGATGTAGATCGTCATCAAGATGACGTAGGGATCGCGGCCGCCTTGGAAGATCGACCACGCGATGCCGCCGCGCGAGAGCTTCGCGTCGCCGCCGATCTCCGAGATCACCGGCGGGTCGACCACCGACGACACGCCGTGCGTCTCGACCGAAGCGGAATCCGTCAACGCGACCTCCCTTGCGCCATCGAACGATCGATGCCGAACATCGGATCCAGTAGTGAAACGCGGCGGACTACACGCCTTCGATCGTCGCCGATCCTTCGTAGCTGGGCACGACGCGGCCGAGGCCGGCTTCGATCAACGCTTCGCGCATGAACTCTTCGATCTCTTCCGCTTGACTCATGCGCAGCACGCTCACCAGCCAGCGCCGCGCCTGCATCATCGAGATGTTGCGGATCACCCACTTCACCCGCGGCAAGTTCGTCGAGTTCATCGACAACACGTCGAAGCCCATCGCGAGGCACAGCACCGCACCGGCCGGCGTGCCGGCGAGCTCGCCGCAGATGCCGACGACTTTGTTCTCGCTGTGCGCTGCGGTCGCAACTTCGCGCAGCGCGAGCAGCACCGCCGGGTGCAGGTCGCGGTACAACGACGCCACTCGGGGGTTGTTGCGATCGACCGCGAGCATGTATTGCGTCAAATCGTTCGAGCCGACCGCCAGGAAGTCGACTTGCTTCGCGAGCAAGCGCGCCTGATACACCGCCGCCGGCACCTCGATCATCACGCCGATCTCCGGCATCCGTACGCCGATGCCTTCTTCGACCACTTCTTGATACGCGCGGCGGATCAGCGGCTTCGCCTCGGTGACTTCCTTCACGTTCGAAATCATCGGCAGCATGATCCGCAGCCGATTCGACAAGCCCGCGCTCGATTTGATCATCGCGCGCACCTGCGCGAGGAAGATCTCGGGGTGGTCGAGCGTCACGCGAATGCCGCGCCAACCCAGGAACGGGTTTTCCTCGACGATCGGAAAATACGACAGCGCCTTGTCGCCGCCGATGTCGAGCGTGCGCATCGTCACCGGATGCGGACTGAACGCTTCCATGTGCTCGCGATAGATGACGCGCTGTTCTTCCTCCGTCGGGAAGCGGTCGAGCACCATGAACGGCATCTCGGTGCGGAAGAGTCCGATGCCTTCGGCGCCGCGATCGAGCGAGCGCGAGATGTCGCCGGAGAGGCCGATGTTCACCCACAGCTGGACGCGCCGGCCGTCGCGCGTGACGCTCGGGAGATCCTTGAGCTCCTTGAGTTCCTCGGCGAACTCGCGCTCCTCCTCCATCAGATCCTGATAGTGATTCGTCAGGTGCGGCGACGGATTGACGAACAGATGGCCGAGGAAACCGTCGACGATCAGCGGCCGGCCGTCGACGCCGAAGAGCGGCAGGTCGAGCGCGCCCATGACACACGGAATGTCGAGCGCGCGCGCGAGAATCGCGACGTGCGAATTGCCGGAACCGGTCTGCGAGATCACGCCCCTCAGCCGTTCCGGTGGGATCTCCGCGATCATCGCCGGTGTCACTTCCTCGCCGATCAGGATGGTGTGATCGGGGAAATGCACCTTCTTCTGCCGCAGGTCCTGCATGTACGACAGCACGCGCTGCCCGAGGTCTTTCACGTCGGTGCCGCGCTCGGCGAGATACGAATCTTCCATCCGCTCGAACGTGCGCACGTGTTCCATGATCACTTGGCGCAACGCGCCTTGCGCCCATTGGCCGCTGCGGATGCGTTCGCGCACATCGCCGGCGATGGCGTTGTCGTCGAGCATGTGCGTGTACGCGTCGAACAGCGCCAGCTCCTGCGGCGGCAACGACTGCGACAGTTGCTTGCGGTTGTCCTGAATATCGGCGCGCACCGCGTCGATCGCGCGATCGAACAGCATCAACTCGACGGTGACGTCGTCGGCCTCGCGATCCGGCACGCTCTCGAGATCGGCGAACGGATGAATGACGACCGCGGTGCCCATGCTGATGCCCGGCGCGCCCGGCACGCCGATGAAACGCGAGTCCTGCCACTCGGCCGGACCTTCGCCGAGATGCGCCACGTCGCCGGTCGCCTCCGCGTGCGCGACGACCCCGGCGAGCTGCGCCGATAGCGTCACGAGAAACGCTTCCTCGCTTTCGTCGAACCGGCGTCGCTCGCGCTGTTGTACGACCAACACGCCGAGCACGCGACGCTGCTGGATGATGGGTACGCCCAAGAACGCGTGGAACGGTTCTTCGCCGATCTCCGGCAGGTAGTGGAAATTCGGATGCATCGTCGCGTCTTCGAGGTTGATCGGTTCGGCGCGCGTACCGACCAATGCGACCAAGCCTTGGCCGCGTTCGAGATAGAGATGTCCGATCGCGCCTTTGTTGAGGCCCTCGGTCGCGACGAACAGAAATCGATCCCGTTCCGCATCGACCAGATAAATGGAGCAGACCTCGGTGCCCATCGCTTCGCGTACGCGCGCGACGATCACGTCGAGCGCATGGCGGAACGTCGGCGCCGCGTTGACGTCCTGAACGATGCTGCGCAGGGTGTCGAGCATGGGGACGCTGTTTTGATCCTTTAGCGGCGAGCGACGACCAATCGGGGTGCGAGTTCCTTCAACGCTTGCCGGTACACGTCGCGCTTGAACTCGACGACTTGGCTGACAGGGTACCAGTAGCTGACCCAGCGCCAGTCGTCGAACTCCGGTTTACCGGAGTTCGTCACGCACACGCAGTCGTCGCTCGCCATCATCTGCAGCAGAAACCATTTCTGTTTCTGGCCTTTGAAGTCCGGCGCCGAGTTGTAGCGTCGCAGACGCTTCGGCAACCGGTAGCGCAGCCAACCGCTGGTGCACGCGAGAATCTTCACGCAATGCGCTTCGAGCCCGACTTCTTCATGCAGCTCGCGATAGAGCGCTTCCTCGGGCGTCTCGTCCTCTTTGATGCCGCCTTGCGGAAATTGCCATGCGTCGTGACCGCCGATCCTGCGCGCCCACAGCACCCGACCCTGGTCGTTGGCAACCACGATCCCGACATTCGGCCTGAATCCATCGGCGTCGACCACGCGCCGAACTCCACACTGTATGTTGAGGAATACTGCTCAATTCGCGACGCAGTGGCAAACACGAAACGCGAGAAACACGACACCTAGAGCGCGCGCAGGAATACGCACTTCAAATATTCGCTCTCCGGAATGAGCGGATGGATCGGATGATCGCTCGGCATGTGACCGCGGCCGACGATGACCAAATCACGCCGCGCTTGGCGGCCCGCTGCGCGCACGATGCCGAGATGCGTCTCGGCGTCGAGCAACGCCGAGCACGAACAACTCACCAATAGCCCGCCGGGGGCGAGCCGGCCGATGGCGGCGCGATTCACGTGGCGATACAGCGCGGATGCGTTCTTCAGATCCTTCCGTCGCCGCACCAGCGCCGGCGGATCGACGACGACGATGTCGTACGCGTTCGTATCGGCGGCGAGAAACTCGGCCGCATCGGCGCGGACCGCCGTCGTCGCCCGCTCGACGCCGTTCGTGCGCGCGTTCGCGAGCGTCGCGTCGACCGCCGATTGGGAAGAATCGACACACACGACGCGGCTCGCACCGCGCTGCGCGGCCCGCACGCCCCAACCGCCGACGTAGCTGTAGAGATCGAGCACGCGCGCGTCGCGATACAGCGGCGTGAAGCGCGAGCGGTTGTCGGCTTGGTCGAAGAACCAACCGGTCTTCTGCCCGTGTTCGAGATCGATCGCGAACGTCGCGTCGCCTTCGCGCACCACCGCGTTCGCGCGCCCGCGCCGCACGTCGACGTACGTCGGCAAGCCTTCGACGGCGCGCGCGCTGTTGGTGTTCTTGATGACGAGCGTCGACGGCGACACGAGCGTATCGATCGCTGCGACGATGCGATCGAGCGCCGCCTCCATGCCCCACGTCGACGTCTGCACGACACACGCGTCGCCGAAGCGGTCGACGACGAGCCCGGGCAGTTCGTCGCCTTCGCCGTAGACCCAGCGGTAGTGCGGTTGCGCGAAGTTGCGTTCGCGCCACTTCAGCGCGCGCTCGAGGCGCGGCAACAGCACGTCGTCCGGCAGCCGCTCGTCGCGGCTCACGATGCGCACAGCGATCAGGCTCGCCGGGCTCACGTGACCGTGCCCGATCAAGCCGCGCTCGGCGTCGAGCACGCGCACGGTCGCGCCGGGCGTCAACGTCTTCAGCGGCGTCGCCGCGACGTCGATCTCGTTCGAGTACACCCATGGATGCCCGCGCCGCACGCGGCGGTCGTGGCCGGTTTTGAGTTGCAGGGTGTCCATCGCGCGGTCGGGTCGTGGTCGTTCGGCTATTATGCGCAGCACGCCCGAGCGAGGACATCATGGCATCCGGCAAAAACCGGTTGGCCGACGAGACGAGCCCGTATCTGCTGCAGCACGCGGACAATCCGGTCGATTGGTATCCGTGGTCGCCTGACGCGCTCGCAAAGGCGCGCGACGAGAACAAGCCGATCCTGTTGTCGATCGGCTACTCGGCCTGCCACTGGTGCCACGTGATGGCGCACGAGTCGTTCGAAGACCCGACCACCGCGCAGACGATGAACGCGCATTTCGTCAACATCAAAGTCGATCGCGAGGAACGCCCCGACATCGACCGCGTCTACCAGACCGCACATCAAATCCTGACGCAGCAGACCGGCGGCTGGCCGCTGACGATGTTCCTCGATCCGAAGACGCTGTTGCCGTTCTTCGGCGGCACGTACTTCCCGAAGACGCCGCGCTATCAACTGCCGGGCTTCGTCGATTTGTTGCTGCGCGTGGCGCAGGTCTATCGCGATCAGCACGACCAGCTGACGGCGCAAGGCACGAAGCTCACCAACGTGCTGAACGCGCTGAATCCGCAAGCGGCCGCCGGAGAACTCAAGGACGACGCGCTGCTGCTCGCCGCGCGCGATCAACTCGCGGCGCAATACGACGCGCGCGACGGCGGTTTCGGCACGGCGCCGAAATTCCCGATGCCGGCGACGATCGAACGGCTGCTGCGACACTGGGCGTTCACGTCGCGCGCCACACCGAAGAAGCTCGCGACGAAATCCGCCTCGAAGGATCGCGACGCCTCGCGCGATGCGCGCGAGACGCTCGAGATGGCGATGATCACGCTGACGCGCATCGCCCGCGGCGGCATCTTCGATCATGTCGGCGGCGGCTTCTGCCGCTATTCGACCGACGCGAAGTGGATGATCCCGCACTTCGAAAAGATGCTGTACGACAACGGCGCACTGCTGTCCGCGTACGCCGACGCACTCGCGATCGGGCCGGATGCACTGTTCGAAGGCGCGGTGCGCGACACCGCCGCGTGGCTGATGCGCGAGATGCAGCACCCGGACGGCGGCTACTACAGCGCGCAAGACGCCGACTCCGAAGGCGAAGAAGGTAAGTACTACGTGTGGCGGCGCGACGAAGTGAAGCGCCTGTTGAGCGAAGACGAATACCTCGTCGTCGAGACGCTGT
Organism: Pseudomonadales bacterium; assembly: GCA_035686405.1. Lineage (GTDB taxonomy): Bacteria > Pseudomonadota > Gammaproteobacteria > Pseudomonadales > Azotimanducaceae > DATJGR01. The sequence goes on from DASRZO010000085.1 coordinate 11,855, forward strand.
ACGGCATCGACAAGCCGGCCAACTTCGAAGGCAAGTGGAATCTCTATCGCACCGATTCGTGGGCGTCGGTCGTCGAGCGCCTCGCAATTTCGAAGGGCGCGGCCGCCGCCGCGCTCGCGTCGGCGCGCGCGAAACTGTTCGAGGCGCGCAGCAACCGCGTGCCGCCCGGCAAAGACGACAAGGTGCTGACCGCATGGAACGGCATCGCGATTCGCGGCATGGCGAAAGCGGGCTTGGCACTGAACGAACCGAAGTGGATCGAATCCGCGACGCGCGCGGCGGACTTCGTCGCGAAGCGCGCGATCGTCGATCAGCAGCTGTATGCGACGTGGCGCGACGGCCGCGCGCGTCATCCGGCCTATCTCGACGACTACGCACACATGATCGACGGACTGCTCGCGCTGCTGCACGTGCGTTGGCGCGGCGCCGACATCCGCCTCGCGAAGACGCTCGCCGACACGGTGCTCGCGCGCTTCTACGACACCGCCGGCGGCGGCTTCTTCTTCACCGCAAACGATCACGAGCACTTGATCCATCGGCCGAAGCCGACCGTCGACGACGCGATGCCGCCCGGCAACGGCGTGCTCGCGCGGGCGCTGAATCTGCTCGGCCATCTGCTCGGCGAGACGCGCTATCTCGATGCCGCGAGCGGGACGCTGAAGTGGGCACGCCGCGCGATGGAGCAATATCCGGCCGGCCACTCGACGCTGCTCGCGGCGCTCGAAGATCAGATCACGCCGCCGGAACTGGTCATCGTGCGCGGGCCGAAGGCCGAGCTCGACGCCTGGCTGAAGCCGGTGCGCGTCGGTTTCAAACCGTGGCGTCACGCCTTCGGTATTCCGTACGAAGACGCCGGTTTGATTCCCGGCTACCTGCCGCGCTTGGTGTCGCACGAAAAGCAGCGCCAAACGACGGCGTACGTGTGCCGCGGATTGTCGTGCTCACTGCCGATCACGTCGCCGCAGGAGCTCGATGCGGCGCTGAAAGGCACATGAGCGTCACGCGCGGCCGCTACGCCTGATCGCGCAACGCGCGATCGCGACGTTGCCGGAAACGACGCGAGCTAACGATCCGACGAAGGCGTGCGGTCGAACGCGACGAGTGCGCTCGCGAGCAGCAGCGCGCCCGCGACCGGCGCCCACAGCGCGCGTTCGCCGGCGCTCGGCGTCGCGAGGTTCAACACCAAACTGACCGCGGCGAATGCGACGATCGCCCAGATCCAGCGTCGCGCCGCGCGTTGCCAACGCGGCAGCGCCACGCCCGCGCACGCGAGCACCACACCCGCCATCGCGACCAACAACGATGCTTGGACGACCGCGCCGATCTTGAGCGCCGGCGAGAATTCACCGGGATGCACCCCGCCCATCGCGTACGCACCCCACGGCGCGCCGGCGGCCAGACACGATTGGAATACGACGACGACCGCAGTGATCGCGCAATACACCGACGCGGCGACGCGCGTCACCAGTGGCGTACGCGGCCCGTGTCGACGTGGACGAACTGCGATTCCGGATAGAAACCGACGCCGCCGCGATCCAAATCGAGCGCGACGCTGCGCAGCGTTGCGAGCGGCACGTCTTCGAGTCGCACGTCGATCGCCTGGCCGCGCATGTGCATGCTGTCCTTCGCGACGCCGACCGTCGTGTCGCGCAGCATCTGATTCGTCTCGGGCGAGCGGTACGCCGAGATCACTTGGAACGGCGCGTGCGTGCCGGTCTTCAGCTTGATGTCGTACAGCACGTCGAGCAGCGCCGGATCGATGTGATGTTCGGCGCCGTTGCGAAAGTCCTTCAGAAATTCGTCGATCGAATCGAGCGACCGCTGCACGTACGCGCCGTTCTTGTAGTACACGACCGTCAGCGCCTTGCCGGTGTGGGTGTGATAAAAGCTCAGGCTGCGCTCGTCGTTCGACGTTCCAGCGAGACCCAGGCTCATGCCGATGGCCAACAACGCCCACTTCATGCCGTATCGACCCCGGTTGGAAAGCGCGAATGCTAACCGATCTGTTCACCCGCGCGAGACACCGCTCATCGGCTCATTCGGCCACTTGCGATGCATTTCACGCCGCGTCGGCGCGGCGTGCGCGGTCGCGCTCGCCGCGGTGTTCGCGCTGGCCGCGCCGCATGCCGGCGCCGCCGCGCCGGGTTCCGACGACGTCCAGCACCGGCTCGATCAACTCACGACGACCGGCGCCGACGCGCCGGTGCAGTTCGCGGCGCCGGAGGTATTGCTGCGCTTCTATCAGCACCGTGACTTCGCGCTCGCGTGGGACGACGCGCGCGCCGCGGCGTTGCTGACGATTCTGCGCGATGCGCAAACGCAAGGGCTGGCACCGTCCGACTACCTCGTCGGCGAGCTGCCGACCGTGCCGAAGCTGTCGAGTCTCGACGGCAACGCGCGCATCGACGCCGACGCCGAGCTGACCGAAGCGTTCCTGCGCTACGCCTACCACAACCGTTTCGGCAAAGTGGATCCGCGTGCGCTCGATCCGACGTGGAACTATGCGCGCAGCGTTTCGCCGAATGCGTACGCGGCGCTCGAGCGGGTCATCGATGCGCCGGAGCTCGCCGCGCAGCTCGACATCGAGGTCGGCCACGGCGCGATGTACGACGCACTGCGGCAGGTGCTCGCGCGCTATCGCGGCTATGCCGCGGCCGGCGGCTGGAAACCGGTACCGGCCGGCCCGACCTTGAAGCCGGGCGTCATCGACGGGCGCGTCAAGACCTTACGCGCCAGGCTCGCCGCCGAGGGCTTCGCCGCACCGGCCACTCACGACGCCAACACGTTCGATGAGGGGCTCGGCGCCGCGGTTCGGCAATTCCAAACACATCACGGCCTCGGCGCCGACGGCGTCGTCGGCGCGAAGACGCTCGCCGAGATCAACGTGCCGGTCGCAGCGTTGATCGACCAGTTGCGCGTCAATCTAGAACGCTTGCGCTGGGTCTTGGTCGAGCGCACGCCGCGCTTCATCGCCGTCAACATCGCCGGATTCCGCGTGTACTACCTCGACGACGAACGCGTGCAGTGGACCGCGCGCGCGATCATCGGCAAGCCGTATCGTGCGACGCCGATCTTTCGCGCCGACATGACGTATCTCGTGATCAATCCCGACTGGACCGTGCCGCCGACGATCCTGCGCAACGACTCGTTGCCGGCGTTGCGGCGCGATCGCAGCTACCTCGACAAACAGCGCATGGACGTGGTCGACCGCAACGGTCGAATCGTCGACCCGTCGACGATCGATTGGCCGCACGTCACGCCGAAGAACTTCCCGTACATGCTCAGACAGCGACCCGGCCCAACGAATTCGTTGGGGCGCATCAAGTTCATGTTTCCGAACGAGCACTTCGTCTTTTTGCACGACACACCGTCGCGCGACCTCTTCAATCGCGACGAGCGCGCATTCAGTTCCGGCTGCATCCGCGTCGAACATCCGTTCGAACTCGCGAACCTCCTATTGCAGGACGATCCGAAATGGACGCCCGAAGCGCTGCAGCAGGCCGTCGACAGCGAACGCACGCAAACCGTGTCGCTGAAAAGACCGTTGCCGGTGTTGATCCTGTATCTCACCGCGGTCGCGTTCGACGGCGGCCGCGACTACACGTTCCTGCGCGATCTCTACGATCGCGACGCCGCAGTGCTGCGCGCGCTGAACGCCGGCTTCGTGTACGTGGCGCCGGCGGGGTTGTAGCGGCGACGAGCCGAACGCTCGCCGATACCGAGGACAACCCGCCGACTCGGCCGGCGAACGCGTCGCCGCGCCGAATCGTTCAGTAGCCGAGTTCCTTCGCAGCGCGGTCGAGTACATCTGGCACCGAATACGCGGTGCGCGCGAGGCGGACGTCGTTGCTCTTGCCGCTCGCGTACAGGCCCGACGCGCTCATCCAGAATGCGACCGAGCGCATCGCGTACAACGCGTTGTAGTAGCGGCACACGCTCTCGTCGATCGCGATGCCGGTCGCGCTTTCGTAGTCGCGGAAGAAGTCGTCGCGATCGACGAGATTCGACAACAGCGGCGTCGCTTCGCGGTTGAGATCGCTCAGCACGTACGCGACGTCGTACAGCGGATCGCCGAGCGCCTGCAGTTCCCAATCGAGCACGGCGCTGACGCGATCGTCGTGGATCAGCAGGTTGCCGGTGCGATACGCGCCGTGCACGAGGCAGACCCGATCGGTCGACGGCGCGTTCGCCTCGAGCCATCCGATGAGATCCGTCAGGATCGGTTCCGGCGGATGCTCCGACACCGCGATCAGCTCGCGCCACTTCGCGATCTCGCGTTGCGCGAACGATTTACCCGGCGCCGGAATCCCGAGAAAGCCGAGGCCGGCCGCGCGCCAATCGAGCGTGTGCAGCGTCGCGAGCGTTGCAGTGAAACTGTTGGGCAATACGCCGCGTTTTGCCGCCGCCGCATAGAACGCGCGACCGTCGCGTCCCCACGGGCTCGGGCAGGTGCCGGCCACCTTCTCCATCACCAAGAACGGCGCGTCGAGGATCGCCGCGTCCGATTCGTACCAATACGGCTTCGGCGTCGGCAGAGCGGTGTGCTCGAGGCATTGCAGCACTTTGAATTGCGTCTCGAGGTTCGACAGGTGACGCAGCAGCGCATTGCCCGGATCGCGCCGCAGACACAGTCCCAAACGCCGCTGCGCCGCACCGTCGCGCCATACGGCGTCGAACAGCCACGTCTCGTGCGACCACCCGACCGCGATGCGTTCGACATGCTCGAGCGTCACGTCGCGCGCGCCGAGGCGCCCCGCGACGTAGTCGCGAATGCGCGGGACCAACGCATTCGGTTGCGGGTCGTTGCGGGTCGCGTCGCTCACTTCGCGAACTCGAGCCGCCGGTCGATCTGCGCACGCAGCGTGCGGCGAATACGGCCGAGCAGCGCGTCGACAGGCGCGGCATCGAGCTCAGCGCGTGCCGCGTACAACGATTCGATCACGTCGCACAGCGACTTTTGATCGAGCGTCGCGGCGAAGCCATCGATCGCGGCCGCCGCGTTCGCCGGCACGGTGCTCGCCGCCGCTGCGCCGCGCTGCGTGGCCGCGCCCGCCGGCGCCGACATCGTGCACACCGCGACTAGATCGGCGGCAAGCGCGCGCAGCTCGGTGGCGTCGGCCGTGCGATGCGCGTCCGCGAGCGCGAGTTCGCGGCCGAGCTTCTGCAGCACGACCGCCGCCATGAACGCCTGCGTCTTCGGGTACTCCGCGTCGACCGCAGGGCCGATGTCGTGGCGCAGCGTGTGCGCGATGCGCTGCAGCAGTTCGCCCGCGTTCACGACCAGCGCGCGGCGCGTTGCCGCGCCGCCCATCGATGCACCGGCCACATGTCTTGGTCCTCACCCCAACCGACGACGCCGTCGATGGTCCAGCGCACCAAGCTGTTGATGTCGATGAACGTGTGGCGGTTGACGACGATGCGACTGACCGCTTCGCCGAGCGCGACGAGTCGCCGGCCGCTCGTATCGGTTGCTTCGATGCGGATCGACGTGATCCAGCCGTGACGCGGATCGCGCTCGACCGCGCGCGTGCCCGCAACGAGGTTGGCGTTGCGACCGTCGCCGCGCAGGAAGCCGTAAGCGACCGTTTCGACGCCGTCGCGCACGTTCGTCACGGCGAGGAAGCCGGTGTTCGCGTCGGTCGCGCCGGTGACGTACGCGGCTTGTCGCGGCCGGTCTTCCGGGCGACGGCCCCACGTGCGATCACGCATCGCGATGCAATCGATCGCGATGCTTTCGCCGTGCAGCACGATGTGACCGTGCACGCGACCGAACTGATCGAAGTGCTGCGCGTTGCCGAACGTCGAGCCGACGGCCGTGAGCGCGCGCGGCGGCATCACCGCATCGAAGCGCAGATCCGCCACGAAATGCGTGCCGTCGGCATAGCCGAGCACGTACGAAACACCGGGCTCGATCACTTTGATCGACACGCCGGTCGGCAGCCGACAATCGTCGAGATCCTGATCGTACGGAATCGGCAACGCGCTGTAGTTGGCGCTGTACAACGCTTCCCACGGCAAATGCGCGGCGTCGTCCCACACCCACGCCCCGCCTTGCAGCGTGCCGATGTTCGGCCGCGCGAGCGTGTAGAACCAGCCGCCGAGCTTCAGCGCCGGATGATGGAACGAGAACCACGCGGTCTCGGTCGCCCACCAGTCGTCGCCCATTTCGTCGAAATGGAAACGATCGTCGCGCGCGGTGAAGACGGCGTCGGCCACTGACGACTCAGCGCTGGTGCACGAGCGGCATGCCCGGAATCGGGCTGCGCACCTTCACGACGTAGTCGGTCGCGATGCTGCCGATGTAGAGATCGCGCAGGTCTTTGCCGCCCCAGCTGACGTTCGTCGGGTTGCGCATCGTGCGGCCGTCCGGATCGGCGAGCATCGTGACGACATCGCCCGCCGGCGTGATCGCAATGACCTTGTTCGCCATCACCAGCGTCACCCACAGGTTGCCGTCCTGATCGAAGCCGCAGCCGTCGGTCATGCCGAGTTGGCTGCGCACCTGCGGCTGCAGCGGGCGCAGGTGCTGCACCTCGCGCTGCGACAAGCCGAGCTTCGGACCGTGCCGCACCGGCTCGCCGAGCGAGCCGTCGCTGTCGATCGGATAGCGCAGCACGTCGCAACCGGTCGTCTCGCAGACGTAAAGGTTGTGTTCGTCGTAGTCGAGCGCGATGCCGTTCGCGAACGCGATGCCTTCGGCGAGCACGTGCACCGAGCCGTCCGGGTCGTAACGAAAGATCAGCCCGTCGTTCAGATCGCGAAACGCCGCGTCGACCGGGCCCCACGTCGAATGCGAACACCAGATGCGGTCCTTGGAATCGACGAGCGGGTAGTTCGCGCCGAAGAGTTTGCGGCCGCCGATCGCGCCGACCAGCGTTTCGACGATGCCGGTCTGCGGATCGAGCCGCTGCAACGGCCCATAGCCGTCCGTCGGTCCGCCGAAGTTCGCGATGACGACGCGGCCGCGACGGTCGAGATTGATGCCGTTCGGCGCACCGCCCGCCTTGCCGACACGCGTCAGCGCGCCGTTCGCCTCGACGCGCGCACACGCGGAGCGTTCGTCCGACAGCCACACGGTGCCGTCGGTCGCGATCGCGACGTCTTCAGGCCGTTTGACGCCGCGGCCGACGACGACGGCGGTCGAGAGATCGATCGGCGTGAGCGACATGCTGGCTCCTGCTCGGATGGAGGTCGGATCATGCGCGCGCCGCTCGGGCGCGGCTACCGATGCGTACGGCATGCGCGTCGACGGCTACGCGGTCGTCGGATCGACCTTTCATCGACGTACCCTCGAATCGGACCGTCGCGCCGACCGTCAATCGAACCAATTCAGCCACCGCCCGTGCGGGCCGACCTCGGCGAGGACGAACTCGTCGCGACCGCCGTCGTGCCAATGCGAAATCGCGAGCGGTAACGCGCTCGATTCACTCGCCCGCCCAATCGGTTGCGCGAAGCCCGCCTGGCGCAGCAACGCGCGGTGTTCGTTCGCGATCCAAAACAACTCGCGCCGGTCGCCGGCATCGCGCAGCACACGACCGTACGCTGCGCGTTCATCTGGCGAGAAATACTGAATCACGTTCGTGTTCACGACGACGATCGCGGCGTCCGTGTCGGTACTCTCGATCAGCGTCGGTAACACCTCGATCGCATTGCCGGCGATCACGCGCGGTTTCGCCGCGCGACCGATCGCGAGCGCCGCGCGCAGCAGCGCGAAGCGATCGACGTGTTCCGGCCACACACACGCTTCGAGCCAGCGCGTCGCCGCCCCATCGCCGAGCGCGACGGGCGTCAGATCGATGCCGATTCGGCCCGCGATCGTCGGCCACGGTGCGAGCGGCGGCCGGGCACCGCGCGATTGCGTCGCGATTTGCACCGACGACGCCGCAGCGCCGCAGACCCAGCCGTCGCCGTAGTCGTAACCGTAGCGATCGAACAGCAAATTGAGTCCGGCCGACGCGCCGACGTCGATGAGCGCGAGCGGCCGCGCCGTGCGCCCCGCCGCGAACACCAGCGCCGGCAGCAGGTAGCTGCAGCGGCGTACTTCGTTCGTCTGCGTCGTACGTTCGGCGAGCAGCGCAGCGAGTTCGTCGCGATGCGCCAGCACGAACGCGCGAAGCGCCGGATACGCGCCGTCCGGCGGCGACGGGCGCGCGGTGAGATTCGGATAGAACGCGGCGAGGCCGCCGTCGGCGACGCCGGCGAGCAAACGGTCGTGCACCGCGGCGAGGATCGACGTCGCATCGACGCGCGGATTGATCGTGCTCGCGATCCACTCGAGCAGTTCCGGATCGTCGGCCATGCCGAGACTGACGACCTCGTACAGTCGCGACGATGGGCGACACTCGTCGGCGGCGAAGCGGCGTAAGCGATCGCGCCATTCGGTCGGGGTTCGCGGCATCGCGCGATTCTACTGTTTGGGAGCCTCCCACTTCGCGCCCTGCAACGGTGGCCTCGTCGCGTACGGTCCCGCCGGAATCCCGGTCTTGTCGTCGAAGATCATTCGATAGTTCGCGGCGCGCGCCAATGCGTGGCGTTCGTCGGTCGAAGTCGCCATCACGGCAGACACTACCGCGCCGACCACCAAATTCACCGGATCGGCCGAATAGCCGCTGCCATCCACCGCGTCGCCCGCGCCTTCCCACAGCAGCACGCCGCTACGCGTATCGATCAGGCGCGCCGTCACGTGAACCTCCGCCGTGTAATTGAGCACGCCATAGCGGGTCATGTATTTGTCGACCGCCACGTACAGCACGGCATCGGCGCCGACCACCTCGGCCACTTTGGCGAGCGGTACGTCGTGCATCTCTCCGGCAGTCGGCATGCCGTTCGACTTCAGCAACTGATCGACCACTT
>DASRZO010000086.1:0-7962 GCA_035686405.1 Pseudomonadales bacterium
CTCGAAGATGATTTACGAAGATCAACTCGAATCCGTCCGTTCGAAGAAGCCCGGCGACGACGGCGAGTTCGACTTGGCGCTCCTCGTCGACGGATTGCAGGCCGAACGCGAGCAGGGCATCACGATCGACGTCGCGTACCGCTACTTCTCGACGTCGAAGCGCAAATTCATCATTGCCGACACGCCCGGGCACGAGCAGTACACGCGCAACATGGCGACGGGCGCGTCCGGCTGCGACGTCGCCGTCATCCTGATCGACGCGCGCCAAGGCGTGCTGACGCAGACGCGCCGCCACACGTTCATCGTGTCGTTGCTCGGCATCAAGCACGTGATCGTCGCCGTGAACAAGATGGACCTCGTCGAGTTCGACGAAGACGTCTTCGAACGGATCCGCGCCGACTACATGCGCTTCACGGCGAACCTCGGTATCGAGGACTTGGAATTCATCCCGATCTCGGCGCTGAACGGCGACAACGTCGTCGAAAAATCCGCCGCGATGCCTTGGTATCAGGGCAGCACCCTGATGTACCTGTTGGAAAACGTGCAGATCGCGTCGGATCGCAACTTCAAGGATTTTCGCTTCGCCGTGCAGCGCGTCAGCCGGCCGGATTCGAACTTCCGCGGTTATTCCGGCACCGTGCAGAGCGGCATCGTCCGGCCCGGCGATCGCATCACGGTCCTGCCGTCCGGCAAGACGTCGACCGTCGCGCGCATCGTGACGATGGACGGCGATCTGCAAGAGGCCTTCCCGCCGCTCGCGGTGACGCTGACGCTGACGAGCGAGATCGACATCAGCCGCGGCGACATGTTGGTGACCGACGGCGCGTTACCGAACGTCGAAGACCGCTTCGACGCCGAGTTGGTCTGGATGACGGAAGAACCGATGGTTCCCGGCAGGCAATACGTCATCAAGCACGGGACCAAGCAGCTGTTCGGCCGCGTGTCGGCGATCCGCCACCGCACCGACATCAATACGCTCGAGCACGTCGCCGCATCGTCGCTCGCGCTGAACGAGATCGGCCGATGCGAATTCACGTTGTCCGAGCCGATCGCGTTCGATCCGTACGAAGACAATCGCGAGACCGGTGCGTTCATCGTCATCGACCGCATCGGCAACGGCACCATCGGCGCCGGCATGATCTGCACGCCGAGCGGTACCGCGGCGACCGATCACTGGAACGAACGGCCGCACGGCGAGTTCCACGAACGCCGCTCGGCGGTCACCGCCGCGGAGCGCGAGCAGCGCCTCGGTCAGAAGGCGGTCACCGTATTGCTGACGGGGCTGTCGAAAACCGGCAAGACCGCGATCGCGAGCGCCGTCGAACGCCAGCTGTTCGATCTCGGCCGCCTGGCCACCGTGCTCGACGGCCAGACGTTCCGTCTCGGCATGAGCCGCGATCTCGGCTTCACCGCGTCCGACCGCTCCGAGAACATGCGTCGCGCCGCCGAGGCGGCGAAGTTGATCAACGCGGCCGGCGTGATCTGCCTCACCGCGTTCGTCGTGCCGCACCAACAAGTTCGCTCGCGCGCACGCGACGTCGTCGGCGCGGACCGTTTCATCGAGGTGTACCTGCACGCGCCGATCCAGGTGCTGAAGAGCCGCGACAAGGAAGGCATGTACGCCGCCGCCGAGCGCGGCGAGTTGCCGAGCTTCCCCGGCGTGACGAGCGAATTCGAGGAACCGACCGGCGCGGATCTGTCGCTCGACACCGCCGCGCTCGGCATCGAAGCCTGCGCCGCGCGCATCATCGAACTGTTGCGCACGCGCGGCATCGTTCACTGACGCGACCATCCGGTCGCGCGATTACGGGTTCATTAATGGAGACACCATGACCACCGAAACCGATGTCGTCATCGTCGGCGCCGGACCTTGCGGACTCTTCCAAATCTTCGAACTCGGCTTGCTGGGTTTGAAAGCACACATCGTCGATGCGCTGCCGAAACCCGGCGGGCAGTGCACCGAGCTGTATCCGGACAAACCGATCTACGACATCCCGGCCATTCCGGTGTGCGACGCGCAAGATCTCGTCTCGCGCTTGATGAAACAGATCGAACCGTTCGGCGCGACGTTCCACCTCGACCAGCAAGTGACCGGCGTGCAGAAGCACGAAGACGGTTCGTTCACCGTGACGACCAGCGCCGGCACCGAGCTGCGCTGCAAGGCGGTGGTCATCGCCGGCGGCGTCGGTTCGTTCCAGCCGATGCCGCTGCGCGTCGACGGCATCGACGCGCTGAACGACCGTTGCGTCTTTTATCGCGTGAAGGATCCGCGCGCGCATCACGGTAAGGATCTGATCGTGCTCGGCGGCGGCGACTCGGCATTCGATTGGGTGCTCGAACTGGCGCCGCACGCGAAGTCGATGACGCTGATCCACCGCAGCGACAAGTTCCGCGCGGCGCCGGCGTCGGTCGCGAAGATGGAAGCGTTGATCGCGGCCGGCAAGATGAAGTTCGCGGTCGGCAACGTCGTCGGATTCGAAGCCGACGGCGGCGCATTGAAGAAAATCGAAGTCCGCGCGCCGGACGAATCGTTGTCGAAGTTCGACCTCGATCATTTGCTCGTCTTCTTCGGCCTGTCGCCGAAACTCGGCCCGATCGCCGAATGGGGCCTCGACCTCGACAAGAACCAGATCACGACCGACACCGAAAAGTTCGAGAGCAACATCCCCGGTATCTACGCGGTCGGCGACATCGCGACCTATCCCGGTAAGAAGAAGCTGATCCTGTCGGGCTTCCACGAAGCCGCGCTCGCGGCGTTCGCGATCAAAGCGCGCATCGAGCCGGATAAGAAGGTGCACCTGCAGTACACGACGACGAGCCCGATCATGCATCAGCGGCTCGGCGTGAAGGACTGACCCGCGCCTCGATCGGCCGCAATATCGACGCGCTCGGCCCGCGCTTCGATCCACCGCATTCGGCGCCCGTCATCGACGGGCGACTCGACCGCCCAACGGTCCGTTCGCTGCAACCGCGCGCGCGTTTTTCGCCCCTGTGCGTCGTTGCTGGCCGCCCGAGTAAGGCAGTATGCTGCGCTGCCTGGGTAAGCCAACCGCATTAGAAAAGACACAGAGGGAGCGAATACATGAGCAATGCCAAGCCACTGCCGGCAGTGGATTTTTTGAAGATTCCGGAGAAGGGCGACCCCTATCTCGAAGGTTCGAAGTGCAAGAGCTGCGGCGCCATTTTCCTCGGTGCCCGCGCGGTCTGCTCGAAGTGCGGCGCGCGCGACCAACTCGCAGCGCACAAGCTCGGCACGAAAGGAAAGCTCTACGCGTACTCGATCGTGCACCGGTCGTTCCCGGGCGTCGAAGTGCCGTACATTTCGGCGATCGTCGACCTCGAAGGCGGCGGCACGCTGAAAGGCAACTTGATCAACGTCGATCCCGATCCGAAGAAACTGAAGTTCGACATGCCGGTCGAAGTCATCATCAAGGACGCGGGCCGCAAGGATCGAGAAGGCAATTCGTATCTCGCATACTTCTTCCAACCCCGGGCCGCTTAAAGGAGGCACGTAAATGAGTGACGTATATGTCGTCGGCGTCGATATGACGAAATTCCAGAAGGCCGGCACGGGTCCGAACGTGGACGTGCTCGGTTCGATCGCGGCGCTCGGTGCGCTCGACGATTGCGGCCTGAAGATTCAAGACATGCAGGCCCTCTATTGCGGCAACCTGGGTCAGGCGAGCGGCATGGTCGGGCAACGCCTCCTGCAGCAGATCGGACAGACCGGCATTCCGGTCGTCAACGTCGCGAACGCGTGCGCGACCGGCGCGACCGCGTTTCGCGAAGCGTGGACGGCGATCAAAGCCGGTCTCTACGACACGGTGCTCGCGGTCGGGGTCGAGAAGATGAGTTCCGGTCTCCTCGGCGGCGGCGGCGGTGGCGGCATCTCGCGCGAAGGTCTCATGGGCTCCGGCACGATGCCGGCGGTATTCGCGGAAGCCGGCATGGAACACTCGCGCAAATACGGCACGACGTTCGAACAGTTCGCGAAGGTGTCGGTGAAAAACCACCACCACTCGACGATGAACCCGAAGGCGATGCTGCAGAAGGAGTTCTCGCTCGCCGACGTGATGAACGCCGAGATGATCGCGTACCCGAACACCAAGTTCATGTGCTCGATCAACGTCGACGGTTCGGCCGCGGCGGTGCTCTGCTCCGAGAAGAAGGTCCGTGAACTCGGCTTGATGAAGCGTGCGGTCAAAGTGCGCGCCTCGATCATGACGTCGGACCCGTGGCAAGAGCGCGATCTCGTGATGCCTGACGTCAACAGCTGCACGCGCCTCGCTGCGAAACAAGCGTACGCGATGGCCGGCGTCGGTCCGAACGACATCAACCTGATCGAACTGCACGACTGCTTCGCGACGGCGGAGATCCTGCACTACGAAAACCTCGGCATCTGCAAAGACGGCGAAGCGGGCATGATGATCGACACCGGCGCGGTCGCGCTCGGCGGTCGCATTCCGGTCAACGTCTCGGGCGGTCTGCTGTCGAAGGGTCACCCGCTGGGTGCCACCGGCATCGCGAACATCTTCGAGGTGTGCACGCACCTGCGCGGCGAAGCCGGCAAGCGCCAAGTGCCGAACGCGCGCATCGGCATGACGCACGTCATCGGCCTCGGCAGCGCCTGCGGCATCCACATCCTGGAGAAAGCGGCCTAAGTCGAGTCACGGCGGAAGCGATCGCTCTCGGTCGCTTCCGCTTTTCTTTCCTTCTGTCGATCCTTCCCATGCGTATCGGTGTAGTCAGCGACACGCACAACAACCTCAAGAACGTCGCGAAGATCGTCGAGATCTTCAACGCCGCGCGCGTCGATCGCGTCATTCACACCGGCGACATCACGCAGGCGAAGACCATCCACGCGTTCGCGAACCTGACGGCCCCGCTGTGGGGCGTTTTCGGCAACAACGATCAGGAACGCGAGAGGCTGCTGCCGGCGATCGCCGAACGCGGCTTTCAGTTTTCCGAGCCGCCGCTCGAATTGTTCTGGCACGGGCGGCGGATCGTCGTGGTGCACGATCCGCGCGATTTGGACGGGGTGTTGCGCGACGAGCACGACCTCGCGCTGCACGGTCATACCCATCACCACCGGCTCGAGCGCAGTGGGCCCCGCTTGATCTTCAATCCCGGCGAATGCGCGGGACACATGGAAGGCTACAACGCGGTCGGCCTCGTCGATCTCGACTCGCTCGACGCGCATCTGCTGCGGTTCTGATCGCTTCGCTCTGCGTCGCGACACATCCACCGCCACGCAGCGCCGTGGGCAAACGTCTGCCGCAACCTTCCGATCGCCGCGACTCGGTGCATCGCTCCGAAGTCACGCGGCGTTGAATCGCTCGATGAATTCCTCGATCCGCTTCGCATTGACGCCGAGGTCGCCGACGCCGACGCGCGACACGGACCGCATGTCGACCGTCGCCCCGGTGCCGCGCGGCCGTATGCGCACGACGACATCGTCCTTGAAGCCGAACCAGAACGACGTCGCCACCGCTTCGATGACGCCGTCTTCGCGATCGGCGTTGACGATGTCGAGCCGCATGCTCTCGAGCACGTCGACCGCACGATCGAAACTCTCGTCCGGCGACCGGTCGGTGCGGATCGGTTTGACGCGCGGATAGGCACTCTGTTGTTTCGCCGCGTTCGCGGCGATGTCGTAGTCGAGCGGGTTCGCGTCCGCGCCGCGCAGCGCAATCGCTTTGTCGAACGCCGGCGGATCGCCGACGTCGGTCGCGATGTCGTGGATCGGCGGCGCCGTCGTCGTGCTGCCGATCTCGAGGCCCAGCAACAACACCACGGCTCCACCGAACAGCAACCCGAACACCACGTTCTGCCGTCCTTCCGCGCGGCCGGCCTGCAGCGAGAGGATCAACGCGACCGCTCCGGCGATCACCGTGAAGAGCGCAAGAAATGCACCGCCCGCGAGAAAGACGAAACCGGTCTGATACGACCACAAGCCGATCCGATGACCGAGCGCACCGAGCGGCAGCAACGCGGCGCCGATGACGCCGCCGATCAGAATCGCTTGTCCCCAGGCCGTCGCGCCGCGCGCGTCCATCGCTCGAATCCGCCACACCTCGCGCGAGTGTACGCGAACGGTCAGGTTTCTCCGAGCAGCGTCGACGCGCCTCGCACGCGCCCCAATGCCCTCGTCAGGCATTCGTGCGCCTGCGCGGCGGTCCAACCGAACGCCGCGAGCGCCGCACGCGGTTGTTCTGCGTCGTCCGGAATCGACTTGCGGTGACAGAAATGCACGACCTGCAGCAGCGCGCAGTAGTCGGGCGTCGGCGTCGGACGTTGCCATTGATCGACCTCGGCCGCGAGCCGCACCCACTCGGTTTCGAAGGTCCAGCGCGCGAGCATCATCGCCCCGACTTCGCCCTGCAGCGCCGCGAGTACGCGGTCGAGCGTCGCCGCGTCTTCCCACACGCGTGGAAATCGCTCCGCATACGCGATCAGCGCGACCGCACCGATGTCGTGTAGCAAGCCGGCGAGCAGCGCGCGTTCCGGTTCGAACACCTTGAATTCGCGCGACAGCACGAATGCGCCGACCGCCATCGCCTGCGTGTGCGTCCAGACGTAGCGCATCTTCGTCTTCAATGCATCGACCGACGTCGAGAAGATCTCCTTCATCACGAACGACAGCACCAACTGTTGTGTCGTGTTGACGCCGAGACGCGACACCGCGTCGGAGACGGTCGTGATCGTGGCGTCGGTGCGATAGACGGGCGAATTCGCCGCGCGCACGATCTTCGTCGCGATCGCCGCGTCGCCGTTGACGATACCGGCGAGTTCGCGCACGCCGCAGTCGGCGCCGACCGCTTGCCGCACACGCGTCGCGATCGCCGGCAAACTCGGCAACGGAATTTGGTCGCGATGGACCGCCGCGGTGAATTCGACGAACAGGTCCTGCGCCTCGTCGATCTCGCCTTGCAACAACTCGGTGACTTCGTATTCGGTCGCGTCGGCCGGCGCGGCGCTCGACGCGACGGTCTCGCTCAATTTGCGCCGCCGTTCGTCCTGCTGCGCGGCCGCCACCGGCTCGAGCGTCGCGCGGACGAACTGCGGACTCACTTTGAGATAACGCACCGGCGTCAACGCGCGCACTTGGAAACGCCGCGGCCGCAACCGCGCCAGCGGCACGCGTGCGGAATCCGAACCGCCGCGCACCTTTTGTGTCGACCCGTCGCGGCTTTTCAGCTCGACGTCGCCTTGCAGCAGAATGACGTCGTCAGCGTCGTTGTTGCCGACCTCGATCAAAACCGCCCCGGCTTTCGCAGCCAATACGCCGGCTGCCTGCGCGAGGATCTTCAGGTCGCGGGGCGAAAAACCACCGGCTTCGACGTTGCTCATGCCGACCACGAGGCGTGCTTCGTCTTCAGTATAGACACGGGCAGCGATCGCGCTTTTCGCGAGCCCGCATCCATAGTGCACGGCCGAAGCGACACACCTTTCATAGGTAGACCGGCCACCGATTGTCCGACGTATTGCCTTCACTCATGCGCGCAAACGCGGCGAGGTCGAGCCGGGTACTTGCCGCGCCAGACACGCCGTGAATACGTCCATGTAGGCTTCGTCGCGGCATCCATGCCGCTCAGAGTCTGTCGCAACAAGTACCCGCCTCGACCTCGATCACTGTTGCGGCAGGTCCAATCCGTCAGGAGGCGGAAGCAAACGCCTGTGCCCCGACACGGCGCGGGCTGTCCAAAGGGTCGGTACGCGACGCAGGCGGAGGCCGATGCTTGCGTTGCGGGACCGTGGAGCGCCCGGACGGCGCGACACGAGCCCCCAGGGATGGGTTTACGGCGTGTCCCGCGGCGCAAGCATCGGCCTCCGCCGTCGTTCGACGCTCGATTCTCGTCTCTCTTCTCTCTTCTCTCTTCTCTCTTCTCTCGTCTCGGTCGATGGCGACCTTCAGGCGATCGTCGCGCCGCCGTCGATGACGAAGTTCTGCCCCGTCGTGAA
>DASRZO010000087.1:0-2698 GCA_035686405.1 Pseudomonadales bacterium
CGCAACATCTACTACTTCCACATGCTCGCGTCGCTCGCGAAGCACTACGGCTTCGACGTCGAAGCGCCGTTCTCGGCGCTGAAAAAGAAACAACGCGACGCGATCCTGTACGGCAGCGGGCAAGAGCGCATCGACTTCAGCTACGTCAACGACCGCGGCGACGTGATCCAACGCAAACACCGTTTCGAAGGCGTCGTGCCGAACATGGAGCGACGCTACAAGGAAACCGACTCGACGATGGTGCGGGAGAACCTCGCGCGTTATCTGACGGTCCGCGACTGTCCCGCGTGCGGCGGCACGCGCCTGAAGGAAGAGTCGCGCAACGTCTACATCGGCGACACGACGCTGCCGCAGCTCACCGATCAATCGGTCGAAGCGTCGTGCGGCTACTTCTCGAAGCTGAAACTCGGCGGCCGCCGCGGCGAAATCGCCGACAAGATCTTGAAGGAGATCTGCGCGCGGCTGCAGTTCCTCGTCGACGTCGGTCTCAATTATCTGACGCTGAATCGCAGCGCCGACACGTTGTCGGGCGGCGAAGCGCAGCGCATCCGTCTCGCGAGCCAGATCGGCGCCGGCCTCGTCGGCGTCATGTACATCCTCGATGAACCGTCGATCGGCCTGCATCAACGCGACAACGCGCGGCTATTGCGCACGCTGACGCACCTGCGCGACCTCGGCAACACGGTGATCGTCGTCGAGCACGACGAGGAAGCGATCCGCCGCGCCGACCACATCATCGACATCGGCCCCGGCGCCGGCGTGCACGGCGGCGAGATCGTCGCGCAAGGTTCGCTCGACGACATTCTGAAATCGAAACGGTCGATCACCGGGCAGTATCTATCCGGCAAGCAGAAGATCGACGTCCCGAAGGTCCGCCGCACAATGGACCCCGACAAGGTCATTCGGGTGCGAGGCGCGCGCGGCAACAACCTGAAGAATCTCGACGTCGAGATTCCGTTCGGCCTCTTCACCTGCATCACCGGCGTGTCGGGCTCCGGCAAGTCGACGCTGATCAACCACACGCTGTTTCCCGTTGCGGCGCGCGTGCTGAACAAGGCGACGACGCCGACCGCGGCCGCTCACGACGGCATCGACGGGCTGAACCTCGTCGACAAAGTCGTCGACATCGACCAGAGCCCGATCGGCCGCACGCCGCGTTCGAACCCGGCGACGTACACCGGCCTCTTCACGCCGATTCGCGAACTGTTCGCGCAGACGCAGGAAGCGCGCGCGCGCGGCTACGACCCCGGCCGCTTCAGCTTCAACGTCAAAGGCGGCCGCTGCGAGGCGTGCCAAGGTGACGGCTTGATCAAAGTCGAGATGCACTTCCTGCCGGACATCTACGTGCCGTGCGACGTCTGCAAGAGCAAGCGCTACAACCGCGAAACGCTCGACGTGCGCTACAAGGACAAGAACATCAACGAAGTGCTCGAGATGACGGTCGAAGACGCGCGGGCGTTCTTCGACGCGGTGCCGATGCTCGCGCGCAAGTTGCAAACGCTGGTCGACGTCGGGCTCTCGTACATACGGCTCGGCCAGTCGGCAACGACGCTATCCGGCGGCGAAGCGCAGCGCGTGAAGCTGTCGCGCGAACTGTCGAAGCGCGACACCGGAAAAACGTTGTACATCCTCGACGAACCGACGACCGGCCTGCACTTTCACGACATCAAGCAGCTGCTCGAAGTGCTGCATCGGTTGCGCGACGACGGCAACACGATCGTCGTCATCGAGCACAACCTCGACGTGATCAAAACCGCGGACTGGATCATCGACCTGGGTCCGGAAGGCGGCGGCGGCGGCGGCGAGATCATCGCGACGGGCACGCCGGAGCAACTCGCAAAGCACAAGAAATCGCATACCGGAAAATTCCTGAAGGCGCTGTTGTAGACCGGCGCCGTTCGCGTCGAGCCGATTCGGCCGATCGACTCGACGCGCTTCAGCGGGCGTACAAGCGCACGTTCGCGAACTTCGGTGCGATATACCAAAACGTCACTTTGCGGATCACGTGATCGTTGCCGGTCAACGTGATCTCGGGCGTCAGGCTACCGGATTCGAACTGCGTGTGTTTCAGATCGACGCTTTGCGTCGTTCCGTGCGCATACGTGACGACGAGGCGGTCGAGCGTAACGGTACCGTCGTAGACCTCGAGCCGAATCGTCGTGAACGGGCCGCGCGCCGACATCAAGCGAATCGCGGCCTCCTGCGGCACCGCATCGGGCGGCGTCGCCTTCACCGAAGTGGTTCCGAGCGAGTGCCAAACGACGGCGGCGCCCGCCGCGAGCACGGACAGCGTCAGCAGTACGGTGATCGACACCAAGTGGCGCACGCGCAATTTCAAATACGTCCGTTCCATCGTTGGTCGATATCTTACGCGACGATCGAATCGCGTTGCGTCGCGTCGTTCAAACTTCAGCCCAACGAGTCCGCAAAGCCTTTGATGTCGCGAATGGTCGCACCGTACACGTCGGGCATCGCGCCGCGGAAGATGCAGTCGCCGGCATGGCACGTACCGTTGACGGTGCGGCTCACGGCGCTGACGCCGGCATCGAGCAGCTTGCGGAAATAGACCAAGCCCTCGTCGCGCAGCGGATCGAGTTCGTTCACCGAGATCACGTGCGGCGGCAATCCGCGCAAGTCGGCCGCGCTCGCGTGATACGGCCATGCCAACGGATTGGTCGCGTTCGCGCCGGTCGGGTCG
>DASRZO010000088.1:0-4418 GCA_035686405.1 Pseudomonadales bacterium
GGCCGTGCTTCGATGCGGTCGACGTATTTCGTCAGATTCGGGAACTTGTCTTTGCCGAGGAACATCACGCCGACCTGCGCGACGAACGACAACTGCACGTCGGCGCCGGTCAACGAACTGCCGACGATGAAGTCGCGCTTCGCGAGTTCGTTGTTCAGAAATCCCAGATGGTTGTCGGTTTCGCTCTCGATGCGCGGCATCAGCGGCGCGCCGGCGTCACCCAGGCGGCCGACGTACAGCCGCATCATCAGCGGCAACATCGCCGACGCTTCGCCGTAGTGCAGGAACTGGATGTAGCGGTCGTAGTCGCGCGTCCCCATCGGCGGCGCGAACTTACCGTTGCCGTATTTGCGGATCAGGTATTCGATGATCGCGCCCGACTCGAAGATCACTTCGCCGTCGTCGCGGATCACCGGCGATTTGCCGAGCGGATGGATCGCCTTCAGTTCGGGCGGTGCGAGATTGGTCGTCGCGTCGCGCTTGTACGACACCAACTTGTAGTCGACGCCGAGTTCCTCGAGCAGCCACGTGATGCGGCGCGAGCGCGACGCGTTCAGGTGATGTACTTCGATCATGTCGTTCCCCTTCGTCTCGTTGTTGTACGGTCGTATCGTTCGGTTCAGCCGGCCGCGATCGCACTCGATTCGGCTGCGCCGTCGAGAATCACCCGCCGCTGCTTTTCGTTGAATGCCAGCAATCGCCCCATGTGCAGCAAGCGGACGTGATCGCGCCCGCTCGCCGACATCTTGTCGAACCAGTCGTCCTCGCCGAGCATTTCGCCGAGCCGCGGCGCATTGCGATGCAACAACTGCGGGTCGACCTTCTTCGGTTCCAGGCTGCGCAGAATGCCGCGGTTGAAATGCCAGTGCAGCGTGACCCGCTCACCGGGTTCGGTGCGGTCGCCCTGCCAATGCCACACGCCTTGGGTGAAATAGACGACCGAACCCTTCGGCATTTCGATGGGAACAGCGCCTTCACGGCTGTCGCCTTCGCGCGGTGCGCGTCGCATCCGATGACTGCCGGGCACGATCCACGTCGGCCCCGACGCGGCGGTCCAATCCTCGAGCGCCCACACCCCGACGCCGGTCATCGCGAACTCCGGATACGGTTCGGGCACGTGCGCGTAATCGGTGTGGATCGGAATGCTGCCGGGACCGGGACCGCGCCGGATCGCGCTGAACGACGCGATCACCGCGCCACGCCCGAGCGACGCGTCGACCAGCGTCATCAGCTGCGGATTCTGCGCGAGGCGTTCGAATTCGGGGCCGTGGTACAGCATCCAGTTCAGCGTCGTTGCGCTGTGGGCATGCAACGCGCGCAACGTCGCGGCGCGCACCTCGTCGGCGAACTCGCCCGAGATCGCCCGTTCGAGCACCGTATAGCCACGTTCTTCCATCTCGCGGATCTTGCCGGTCAGCCCTTGCCGAGCAGCGCGGTGCGCGAGATCCGGATTTTCGACCGTGCGGCGGGCCATGTGGTCGTGCAGATCGGCGAGCAGATCGCGCGCACCGTCGCTCGCGAGCTCCCCCTTCACCTTCATCGCATCGCGGCCGAACACGTTCGTTAGCTCGCGATTCATCGCGCGCATGCCGTTCGGCGCGCGCAGGCCGACGAACTGCGCGGTCATCAACGCCGCCTGGTAGTCGCCTTCGATCGTCAGGTCGGCGTCAGCCACGAAGCCGCGCCCGACGCTGGCCCGGTCGCCGTCGTAGCGTGCATGCCACGCACCGACGTCGCCATCGAGCTTCAAGTGCGGCGGCGCGTGCGTGAAGCGTTCGCTGATCGAGAAGGGTTGCCCGCCGAGCCGGTGCTTGCGCTGCGCGACCTCGCGCGTGAGATACCTTTCGGCCGCCTGCACCCAGGCGTCGGATAGAAACTCGACTTGATGCGGCAACGTGTACATCGACTGTCCTCGCTCGGCGACCGTTCTGTATATCACGACCCGTTGCCAGATGCCGCCGCGCGCCCCTACTCTCACGGCTCCGACGAATTCCCCGTCACAGAGAACGAGGCGCGCCATGCAAGGTCCGGTTCGAACGATGTCGCTCGACGAAATCAAAACCTACGTCGGCAAGGAAATCGGCGTGTCCGATTGGTTCGAACTCGATCAGCAACGCGTCAATGCGTTCGCCGACCTGACGGAAGACCACATGTTCCTGCACGTGAATCCGGAGGCCGCGAAAGCGACGCCGTTCGGCGGCACGATCGCACACGGTCTGCTGACGCTGTCGATGATGCCGGTGATGGCGTATCAGGCGATGCCGGGCGTGTCCGGCACGAAGATGGGCGTCAACTACGGCTACAACAAAGTGCGCTTCATGGCGCCGGTGAAGAGCGGCAAGCGCATCCGCGGCCGCTTCGGCGTGAAGGCGGTCGAGCCGCAGAGCGGCGGCCGCATGCAGATCGTGCACGACGTGACGATCGAGATCGAAGGCGAACCGAAACCCGCGCTCGCAGCGGAGTGGATCACGATGGTGTGGATGTGATCGAACCTCACGCCACCCGCTGAATCGTCGACGCTATCGCTCGCGTACCGCTGAACCGACTCGGATCTCCGATGCAAGACCGACCCACCGCACACGAATTGCTCGACACCCTCGGGCGCTTTCTCGAAGACGAACTGATGCCGACGCTCGACGGCCCGGCTGCGTACCGCACGCGCGTCGCCGCGAACTTGGTGCACATCCTCGAGCGCGAAGAGGCGCTCGGCGACGCACAGCTGCGGCGGGAGCGCGAACTCTTGTGCGGCTTGCTCGGCGTCGACGCAGCGTCGCTGCCGAAGGCGTCGTTGCGCGATCAAGTGCTCGACCTGAACGCGCGCGTCGGCGACGCCATCGCCGCCGGCCGCATCGATCATGTGCAGGCGTGGCAGCCGCTGATGGAGATCGCGCGAGCGAAGCTCGCGATCATCCGCCCCGGCTACGACGACTACGACGCGCGCGGCGAACTGCCGTGACCGACGCGGTGCGCGACGGCCTCGCGCGCTTCCTGTCGGAGCGCTGGAACAAGCGCGTGTCGATTCCGTGGCTCAGCGTGACCAGCGCCGGTGCACGCCGCTTGAACGTGCTCTTCGACGCCGACGACGGCGCGACGAAGCACGAACTCGTCGTTACCGCGATTCCGAACGCGAACATCGAGCTGACGCCGATCGTGCTCGAAGCCGTCACGATCCGTACGGCCGAAGCAGCCGGCGTACCGGTCGCGCACGTGGTGCTCGACAGCGACGATACGCGTTACCTCGGCGGCGGCTTCTTCATCACGCGCCGCGTCGGCGGCGAAACGGTACCGCGGCGCGTGCTGCGGTTGGTCGAGAAATGCAAGCACGGCGCCGCGATCGCGACCAAGCTCGGCGCGGCGCTCGCGAAACTGCACGCGATTCCCAACGAGCGTATTCCGCCGCACTTGGCGCGGCCGGAGAACGGCGACCCTGCGGCGACGTCGCTGCTGCGATTGCAAGAGCAAGTCGCCGGACTGTTGCAGCCCGCACCGGTCGTCGCGCTCGGCATGCGTTGGCTCGCGGCGCGCAAACCTTCACCTCCGACGCGGCCCGTGCTGATACACGGCGACGCCCGCAACGGGAACCTGATCGTGTCGGAGAACGGCCTCGAAGCGCTGCTCGACTGGGAAGGCTCCAGCGTCGGCGATCCGATGGCCGATCTCGCCTGGCCGTGCGTGCGGACATGGCGCTTCGGCGAAGACGCGAACGAAGTCGGCGGTTTCGCATCGCTGGCGCCGTTGGTGAAAGGCTACGAGAGCGCAGGCGGCGTGTTCGACGCCGAGCGTTTTCATTGGTGGAAGGTACTCGGCACGCTGCGCTGGGCGATCGGGCTCGCCGGTCAAGCGAAGGCGCACATCGACGGTTCGGTGCCGAACATCGTGATGGCGGCGAGCGGTCGCCGCGTCGGCGAGCTCGAATACGACTTGCTGTGCCTGTTGCGGCCGCGCTGAGCCGGCGGGCCGGCGAATGAGTCGCACA
The DNA here is from genome assembly GCA_035686405.1 of Pseudomonadales bacterium. Taxonomy (GTDB): domain Bacteria; phylum Pseudomonadota; class Gammaproteobacteria; order Pseudomonadales; family Azotimanducaceae; genus DATJGR01. The sequence continues at coordinate 3,977 of DASRZO010000088.1, forward strand.
GCCGTCGACGGCCTCGCTCGGTTACGACGAATTCGCGCCGTTACTTGCCGGTGAATTGCGCCGGCCGCTTCTCCTGGAACGCGCGCACCGCCTCGCGGTGATCCTCGGTCTGCATCGTCACGCGCTCTGCGGTGAGACACATCGGCATGATCATGCTCGACACCGCGCGCAGGTACGCGTTCACGGCGACCTTCGAGGCGGCGATCGCTTGCGGTGCGCCGGCGGCGAGCCGTTCGGCGACTTCGAGCGCCCGCGGCATCAGCTGCGCGGTGTCGTCGACGTAGAAATTGGCGAGCCCGATCTCGACCGCTTCTTTGCCTTTCACGCGATCGCCGGTCATCAGAAAGTACTTCGCGCGATTCACGCCGATCAGGAACGGCCAAATCACTTGGCCGCCGTCGCCGGCGCCGATCCCCATGTTCACGTGCGTGTCGGCGAACAC
>DASRZO010000089.1:0-6776 GCA_035686405.1 Pseudomonadales bacterium
GTGCGCGCTCGGCGTGCCGGTGGTGGCCGTGTACGGCTCGTCGAGCCCGGATTTCACGCCGCCGTTGTCGGACCTCGCGCGCGTGGTACGCGAACCGCTGCCGTGCAGTCCGTGTTTCGAACGCGTCTGTCCGCTCGGCCACACCGATTGCCTCAACCGCCTCGCGCCGGAACGCGTCGTGCGCGAGTTGGTGCATTGATGCGATTGTTGCTGGTGAAGATGTCGTCGCTCGGCGACGTCGTGCACGCGCTGCCGGCGATCACCGACGCGACGCGCGCGATCGAGAATCTCGATGTGCATTGGGTCGTCGAAGAGGCGTACCGCGACATTCCGGCGTTGCATCCGGCAGTGTCGCGCGTAATTCCGATTGCGTTGCGCCGATGGCGGCGCCGGTGGCACGGCGCGGTGCGAGAGGCCGGCGCTTGCATCGCGGCATTGCGGCGCTGCACGTACGACCTCGTGCTCGACTCGCAGGGATTGATCAAGAGTGCGGTCGTCGCCGGCGTCGCGCGCGGACCGCGCGCCGGCTTCGATCGCGATTCGGCGCGCGAGCCGATCGCGGCGCTCGGCTATCGCCGCGCGTTTGCGATTGCGAAAGGACGCCACGCGATCGACCGACAGCGCGAGTTGTTCGCGGCCGCGCTCGGCTACGAGTGTCCGGCAACGCCGCTCGACTACGGCATCGCGCGTTCACGCGGCGCCCGCGCCGGCGTGGTGCTCGCGCACGGCACGACGTGGAGCAACAAGCGCTGGCCCGAGCCGTTTTGGATCGACTTGGCTCGACGCAGCGTTGCGGCGGATATCCCGGTGACGCTGCCGTGGGGATCCGACGACGAACGCGCGCGGGCGCATCGCATCGCTGCCGCCGCGCCCGGCAGCACGGTCGCCGATCGGCTCGACTTGCGCGGCATGATCGAGCTGTTGGCACGTAGCGCGGCGGTCGTCAGCGTCGATTCGGGCATCGGCCATTTGGCGGCGGCGCTCGGCGTGCCGACGCTCGCACTATACGGTCCGACCGATGCGCGGTTGACCGGCTGCCGCGGCGCGACGGTCGAGAACCTGACGGCGCAGTTCGGCTGCGCGCCGTGCCTCGCGCGACGGTGCGCGTATCGCGGCGCGCCGCAGCTGGTCGACGCCGTGCGCGTGGAGCCGGCGTGCTTTTCGACGATTGCGCCGCAACGCGTGTGGCAGCGGCTCGCCGCGGTGAGCGCTTCGTGAAATTCGCGTTCACGATCTTCAAGTACTTTCCGTTCGGCGGCATTTCGCGCGATCTCGATCGCATCGCCGCCGAGTGCGTCGCCCGCGGCCACGCGGTGCGCGTGTACACGCTGAAGTGGGAAGGCGCGGCGGCCGCGGGCATCGAGGTCGTGGTCGCGCCGGTGAAAGGGTTGACGAATCACACCCGTTACGAGCGCTTCGCGCGTTGGGTCGAAGCGGATCTGCGCGAGCGACCGGTCGATCTCGTGATCGGCATGAACAAGATGCCGGGCATCGACGTCTACTACGCGGGCGACTCGTGTTACGAAGAGAAGTCGCGAACGCAGCGTGCGTGGTTCTATCGAGCGTCGGCGCGGTATCGCCTCTTTTCGAGGTTCGAACGGGCCGTCTTCGGTCGCGACAGCGAGACCGAAATCCTGACGATCTCCGAAGTGCAAACGCCGCTGTTCCGCCGCCATTACGGCACCCAATGGGAGCGCCTGCATCCGCTGCCGCCGGGGATCGATCCGAGCCGCAAGGCGCCGGCCGACCGTATCGAGGCGCGCAGCGCAGCGCGGCGCGACCTCGACGTAGCGGAGCGCGAACACCTGCTGCTGTTCGTCGGCTCGGGCTTCATCAAGAAAGGTCTCGACCGTGCAATTGCCGCATTCGCGGCGTTGCCGGACGAGCTGCGCGATTCGAGCCGCTTGTTCGTGGTCGGCGAAGACAACGCGAAACCGTTCGAGAAGACGATTGCGCGGCTGGGCCTGAAGGATCGCGTGACGTTCTTCCGCGGCCGCGACGACATACCGCGTTTCCTGTTCGCGGCCGATGCGCTGCTGTTGCCGGCGTACGACGAGAACACCGGCACCGTCATTCTCGAAGCGATGATCGCTGGACTGCCGGTGCTCGCGACGGAGAACTGCGGCTACGCGCACTACGTCGAGCAGGTCGACGCGGGGCTCGTCGTGCGCATTCCTTACGAACAGCAGGCGTGCAACGACAAGCTCGTCGAAATACTCACGTCGCCCGAGCGCGCCCGTTGGGCCCGCAACGGTGCCGCATACGGCGAGAACGCCGACATCTATCGCCTCGTACAGCACGCGGCCGATGCGCTCGATGCATTCGGCAGCGGCGCGTATCGCCGCCCCGAGCCGAAGCCGGAGATGGCGTTCTGTCTGCTCGACTACTTTCCGTACGGCGGCTTGCAGCGCGCGTTTCTGCGCACGGCGCTGCGCTGTCAGGAACTGGGCTACCGCATTCGCATCTACGCGCTCGCCTGGGAAGGACGTATCCCCGACGGGATGGATGTCGTCGTCGTGCGCGCCCACGGTCTGACCGATCACGCGCGCTGCGCGCGCTATGCCGAGATCGTCGCCGAGACGCTGCGCGCGCAACCGGTCGTCTGCAGCGTCGGTTTTCATCCGATGCCGGGGCTCGACGTGTACTACGCGGCCGAGCGCTGCGTCGCGGCGAATCCGCCGCCGCGCCCGAGCGGCGTCGATTGGCAGAATCCGCGCCGCCGATACTTCGAATCAGCGGAGCGCGAAGTATTCGCGCGCGGCGCATCGACGCAGGTTCTGTTGGTCGCGCCGGAGCAACGCGCCGAGTTCGAACGCCACTACGGCACCGAGCCCGAGCGCTGCGTCGTGTTGCCGCCGGGGGTCACGCGCGACCGCTGGGCGCCCGACAATGCGACCGAGGTGCGCGCCGCGTTGCGTCACGAACTCGGGATTCGCGACGACGGGCTGCTGTTGCTGACGATCGGTCCGGGTTTCATCGACAAAGGGCTCGACCGGTCGTTGCTGGCGCTGGCTCGGCTACCGCCGGATTTGCGCGCGAAGAGCCGGCTGATCGCGATCGGCAACGACGACGTGCGGGCGTTCGAGCGGATGGCGGATCGGCTGCGCGTCGCCGACCGCTTCACGGTGCTGCCGAGCCGTGACGACATTCCACGCTTCCTGCAAGCGGCCGATGTGCTGCTGCATCCCGCCTATGTCGATACGGCCGGTACCGTGCCGCTCGAGGCGCTCGTTGGCGGACTGCCGTCGATCGTCACCGACGTGTGCGGCAACGCGGCGCTGATCGGCCGTGCGGACGCGGGGCGCCTGGTCGGAACGCCGTTTCGGCAGGACGCGTTCAATGCCGCGGTCGCCGAGGTGTTGGCGGACGCGGCTCTGCGCGCGGCCTGGCGCCGCAACGGCATTGCGCAGAGTCATACGATCGATCCGCACGGCTTGCCGGAACGCGCGGCGCGTTGCATCGTCGCAGCGGCCGAGCGCGCGGCGCACGCCTCGAACGGCGCGCACCGCGTCGGCGACCGCTCGAGCCGGAGTGAATCGTGAGCGACACGCTGTTCGTACGTGACGACCTCGCCGCCGCCTGGCGCGGCGCGGATCCGTTCGAGCATCTGTCGCAGATCGACGGCGAAGTGTTTCGCGACGTCGAAGCGCGCCGCACGTTCCGCTTCGAAGCCGGCGGCCGCAGTTACTTCGCGAAGGTGCATTCCGGCGTCGGTTGGCGCGAAATTCTGAAGAATCTGCTGGTGTTCCGCCGGCCGGTCGTCGACGCGAGCAACGAATACCGCGCGTGTCTGTTGTTGCCGAAGTTCGGCGTCCCGGTGCCCGCCCCGGCCGCGTACGGCATCCGGGGGCTGAGTCCGGCAACGCGGCAGTCGTTCATCGTCTGCGACGAATTGGTGGGCCACGTCAGTTTGTCGACGCTCGCGCAGAATTGGCACGAATCGCCGCCCGCGCCTGCGTTCAAACGTCAGCTGATCGAAGCGGTGGCGGAGATCACCCGTGCGATGCACTGCGCCGGCGTCGTGCACCGCGACTATTACCTCTATCACCTGCTGGTCGACGGCGAGTTGCTGAAGTCCGGCGCCATCGCGCTGGCGCTGATCGATCTGCACCGCGCGCAGCTGCGCAGCCGCATTCCGACGCGCTGGCTGGTGAAGGATCTCGGTGCGTTGCTGTTCTGGTGTCTCGATCTGCCGATCACGCGGCGCGACCACTTGCGCTTCGTGCGGGCGTACGAAGGCCGACCGTTGCGCGAAGCGCTGAAGGCCAACGGACGGTTCTGGATGCGCGTGCGCCGCCGCGGCGTGGAGCTCTATCGCAAGGGCCAGCGCAAGGGTCTCGTCGCCGATCGCTTCGTACCCGAGCACGGCGATGGCTGACGCACCGGCCAAACTCGATCCCGCGCGAGCCGGGGAAGCGCCGGCCGATTCGCTCGGTACGACCGAATCCGTCGTCGCGGATGCGCCGCCGCGCGCCACGATGGTGCCGTTGGCGATCGAGGAACCAACGGCCGACGCCGAGTTCACGGCGACCGACACCGATGTCGCGACCGGCAGAGGTTCGATGGAGACCGCTGCTTCCGCCGAGACGCGCGACGTCACCGTTGCAGATGCCGCCGCGGCGAGCGAAGCCAGCACGTCGTCGGCAATGGCCGACGCGTTCGAACACGATGCCTCCGCGTCGGCTGCATCGGCTGCGCCGGTCGAAGCGACAGCGGCCGACGCGTCAGTCGCCAACGACCCCGCTCCGCCGCAGCTGACCGGGCCAGATCTGGCCGGCCTCGGCCGCGACATTCCGGTACCGTTCGCGGTCGGGTTGACCCCGCCCGATGGCGCCGTCGCGACCCTCGCATGCGAGGCGCTGCTGCGCGTGCTGCCGGGCCGGCGCATCGTCGTGCGCGGCACGTACGCCGGGCGCAGCGTCGTCGCGAAACTGTTCGTCGGTGCGCGCGCGTCGATCGAGCGCGAGTGGGAAGAGCGCGGCCACGCGGCGTTCGTGCGCGCGAGCGTCGCGACGCCGGAACTCGTCGGCCGCGGCGACATCTCGGGCGGCGGCGAAGCGTTGTTGTACGAATACCTCGACGCGGCGGTGCCGGCGACGGTGGCCGATCTGCCGCAGGCGATGCCGATTCTCGCGCGGCTGCACGCGCACGGTGTCATCCAGAACGACTTGCACCTGAACAACGTGCTGCGCACGCCGCGCGGTCTGTTCCTGGTCGACGGCGGCGGCGTCAGCGGCATGGGCCGCGACAAGCCGCTGTCGCAGCGCGCGAGCGTGCGCAACTTGGCGCTCTTCCTCGCGCAGTTCGACATCCGCGCCGAGAGCGCGTTCGTCGCGGCGTGGCATGCGTACTCGGTCGCGCGCGGCTACAAGTCGATCGACGCCGACGGCGGTGCATTGCTCGGGGCGGTGCATCGCGCGCGCGCGCAGAGGGTGCGGGCGTACCTGAAGAAGGTATTGCGCGACTGCACCGAGTTTCACGCCGAGAAACGCTTCGATCGCTATCTCGTCTGCGATCGCGCGGCGTATCGCGGCGAACTGGTGAAATTTCTCGACGAACTCGAAATGCGCTTCGACACCGGCGCGATCGTCAAGGCCGGCAACACGGCGACCGTCGCGAAGCACTCCGTCGACGGCCAATCGCTCGTCGTCAAACGCTACAACATCAAATCGCGCCGCCACGCACTGGGGCGCGCGTGGCGGCCGTCGCGCGCGCAGCGGTCGTGGCAGAACGCGCATCACTTACGAATACTCGGCATCGCGACGTTCAAGCCAATCGCGCTGGTGGAGCGACGCTTCGGTCCGCTGCGGCGGACGGCGTATCTGGTGATGCGCGACGTCGGCGGCGTCGATCTACGCGAGCGGTTCGCGCTGAAGCACATCGCGCCGTTGGTCGCGCTGTTCGCCGACCTCGCGCGCGGCGGTCTCGTTCACGGCGATGCGAAGGCAACGAACTTCGTCGACGTCGACGGCGCCATCCACTTGCTCGATCTGGATGCGATGCGCATGCCGCGCACGCGCTGGGGGCGACGCCGCGGCGCCGCACGAGACATCGCGCGCTTCATCGCGAATTGGGCCGACAGCGCGACCATTCGCGCGGCGCTGCTGCGCGCGTTCGGTCTCGCGGCGAAGAAGCCGGCGCGCGCCGCCGCCACGAAACCGGACGCCGCCGCGGCTCCATGAAGATCCTCGGCCTCTCGGGCGCGCTGAATCACGACCCCTCGGCGGCGTTGTTGGTGGACGGCGCGATCGTCGCCGCCGCGGAGGAAGAGCGCTTCGTCCGCGACAAGCACGCGAAGAACCGAATGCCGCTCGAAGCGGCGCGCTTTTGTCTCGACTACGGCGGCGTCGCGGCGCGCGACCTCGACGCCGTCGCGTTCCCGTACGCGCCGATCGGGCTCGACTCGCCGGCGCGGTGGCACTACGCGCGACGGCATTGGTATGCGCCGGACCGCGCGCTCGATGCGCTCTTCAACGGCAACCGCCGTTATCGACGCAACCGCGAGCGTGTGCTCGAGCTCGGCCGTACGCTCGGCGTCGATTGGGCGCGGACGCGATTCGTGCCGGTCGAGCACCACCTTGCGCATGCGTCGAGCGCGTATCACTTGTCAGGGTTCGATGCGAAGACCGCGATCTTCGGCGTCGACGGCAAAGGCGAGTACGCGACGACGTTCTTCGGTTGGGGCGAACGCGGGCGCATCCACAAGATCCGCGAGTTCTACGATCCCGACTCGATCGCGGGCGTGTACGGCGCGATGACCGAATATCTCGGCTTCG
>DASRZO010000090.1:0-11496 GCA_035686405.1 Pseudomonadales bacterium
GTTCCTGCGCATCTTGTCGAATCTGACCGACCGCGCGCTGGCACGCGCGCAGATGGTCGTGCCGGCCAGCAACCTCGAGGGCAAGGGCTACGCCGGCGCCGCAGTGCGCGACGGCATCATCCTCGCGAACGATCTCGCGCGGGTCGATCCATACCGCGCGGCGACGCACAACAAAGGCATCATGAACGGCGTCGACGCGGTCGCGATCGCGACCGGCAACGACTGGCGCGCGATCGAAGCCGCCGCGCACGCGTACGCCGCGCGTGACGGCCGCTACGCCGCGCTGACGCGCTGGTATGCGAACGAGCGCGGCGACCTCGTCGGCGAGATCGAGATCCCGATGAAGGTCGGTACCGTCGGCGGTTCGCTCGAGACGAATCCGACGGTGAAGATCAACCACCGGCTGCTCGGTTCGCCCAACGCGCCCGAGCTCGCGTCGGTGATGGCGGCCGTCGGCCTCGCGCAGAATTTCGCGGCGCTGCGGGCGCTCTCGACCGACGGCATCCAGCAAGGCCACATGACGTTGCACGCGCGCAGCGTCGCGACGACGGCCGGCGTGCCGGACCATCTCTTCGACGCGGTCGTCGAAGCGTTGATCGAGTCCGGCGATATCAAAGTGTGGAAAGCGAAGGAACTGGTGCGGACGCTGGCGAGCGCGCGCGCTCCGGCGCCGCAGGTCGACAAGCGCGCGTCGGCCAACGGCAAAGTCATCCTGCTCGGCGAGCACGCGGTCGTGTACGGCCGTCATGCGATCGCGGCGCCGATTCCGCTCGCGGTCGAAGTACGCGTACTCGACGCCGCCGACGGCGTGCGCCTGCTGATTCCGCGCTGGGGCGTCGAACAACGCATCCGCGCGGTCGAAGAGCATCAGCAAGGCGTGGCCGGCATTCTCGCGATGCTGCTGCGCGTACTCGACCTCGACGATCGCTCGATCGACATCGAGGTGTTTCCGCACGTGCCGCGCGCGATGGGGCTCGGGGGCTCCGCCGCGCTCGCGGTCGCGATCGTGCGCGCGTTGAACGAACGCTTCGCGCTGGATCTGTCGAACGAACGCGTCAACGAACTGGCATTCGAATGCGAGAAGGCCGCGCACGGCACGCCGTCAGGCGTCGACAACACGGTCGCGACGTACGGGCAGATGCTGCTCTACAGCAACAAAGCGACGCCGCGGTTCAAGCCGCTCGCGACGAAGGTGCCGCTGCCGCTCGTCATCGGTATCTCGGGCAAGGAGAGCCTCACCGCCAACAATGTCGCTCAGGTGCGCGCGGCGTGGCAGCGCCAACCGGCGCGCTACGAAGCGCTGTTCGATCAGATCGATCACCTCGCGCTCGCCGGCGTCGATGCGCTCGCCGGCGGCGACCTCGTCGAACTCGGCGAGCTGATGAATTTGAACCACGGCCTCTTGAACGCGCTGCAGCTGTCGACACCCGAACTCGAAGAGATGGTGCACGCCGCGCGACGCGCCGGTGCGGCCGGCGCGAAGCTGACGGGCGGCGGCGGCGGCGGTTCGATGGTCGCGCTGTGCCCCGAGAATTCCGCCGCGGTCGCAGCCGCGATCGAAGCAGCCGGCTTCCAAACGCTCTCGTTCACCGTCGCCGCGGGGTCCGCGTGAGCCACGTCGCGACACAGAGCGCCGTCGTCTCGTCCGACGCCGAGCTGCTCGTGCTCGTCGACTCCAACGACCGCGTGCTGGGGACGCGGTCGAAGGCCCTTTGCCACGACGGCGCCGGCGTCCTACATCGCGCGTTCTCGCTATTCGTGTTCAACCGCGCCGGCGAACTGTTGATCCAGCAACGGCACGCATCGAAACGGCTGTGGCCGCTCTATTGGTCGAACAGCTGCTGCAGCCATCCGCGCGCCGGCGAGGAGATCGACGAGGCGGTCGGCCGGAGGCTCGAACAAGAGCTCGGTCTGACCGTCGCGCTCTCGTACCTCTATAAGTTCGAGTACACGGCGCCGTTCGGCGCCGTCGGCACCGAGCACGAACTGTGTTCGGTCTACGCCGGCGTCGCGACCGCAGAACCGGTCGTCAACACGACCGAGATCGCCGACTGGCGCTGGATCGCGCCGCCCGCGCTCGAGCGCGAACTCGCGACGTCGCCGCAACGCTTCACGCCGTGGTTCAAGCTCGAGTGGAACGCGCTCTGTCACGAGTACCGCGCGCCCCTCGATCGCATCCTCCATCCATGAACCGCGTACGAAAGAACCCTGCACGAATCAGCCGCGCCTGATCGCAACACGGTCTTTGCTGCACGCCGGTTCGCCGGCAACCCGGCGAATCGCGTACACTCGCTCCCCTTGAACGTCCCGCCTCGGACCCGCTCGAGAGGAACTGCACAATGACGCTGCCAGGAAGGCGACCCTCGGTCGGGATCAGCGGCCTCGCCGCCTACCTGCCGCGCTACCGCGTCAACCTGGAAGACTGGTGCCGCTGGACGGGCGACAGCTGGGACAAGGTGTCCGCGGTCGTCGGCCGCAGCTTTCGGATGCGCGCGCCGAACGAGAACGCCTACACGATGGCGGCCGGCGCGGTGCTCCGGCTGATCCAGGCCTATGACGTCGACCCGCGCCGAGTCGGCTACTTCGCGCTCGGCACCGAGTCCAGCAACGACAACTCGATCGGCGCCGTCATCGTCAAAGGCATGGTCAACGACGCGCTGCGCTGCCTCGGCGCGCCGCCGCTCGCCCGCCACTGCGAAGTCCCCGAGTTCAAACACGCCTGCCTCGGCGGCGTGTACGCGATGAAATCGGCGGCCCGCTACGTCGCGCTCGACGGCGCCGACAAGCTCGCGATCGTCGTCTGCGCCGACATCGCCGAGTACGCGCGCGGCTCGTCCGGCGAAGCGACGCAAGGCGCCGGCGCCGTCGCGATGCTGATCGAAGCGGCACCGAAGCTGCTCGAGTTCGACCTCGCGCGCGGCGGCAGCGCGTCCGACTACCGCGGCCCCGACTTCCGCAAACCGTTCGTGCGCTACGTCGGCCAGACGCCGTCGCAGCACGGGCAGATTCGCGACTTCCCGGTCTTCAACGGCAAGTACTCGACGAGCTGCTATCTCGATGAAACGCTGCTCGCAATGGCCGATCTCTTCGACAAGGACGCATCCGCCATCGAACGCTGGAATGCGACTGCGGCGACGTTTCTGCACCGGCCGTATCGGCGCATGGCAGAGACCGGACTGGCCGCGACGTTCCTCCTCGCACTCGCGCGCGGCGGCGCGGCCGAACACGATCGTCTGGCGCAGCTCGCCCGCGATGCCGGCGTCGAACCGAGCGCGCTCATCGCCGAACTCACGGAGTGCCCGCAGCTGTACGACCGCGTCGTTGCCGGCGAATCGAACGACGACGCCTATCGTTGCACGCACCAAACGCTGCGCGCGCTACGCCAGCAACCGCTCTTCAAGACGGAAGTGCTCGACCGGATGCGCTACGGCGACGCGGCGATGCAGCACTGCGGCAACCTCTATACGGCGTCGATGCCGGGCTGGCTCGCGGCCGGGCTCGAAGACGCTGCGCGCACGCACGCTCCGCTCACCCGTGCCGAGATCCTGGCGTTCGGTTACGGCAGCGGCGATGCGGCCGAAGTGGTGCCGATGCGGCTCGCGGAATCCTGGCGCGACGCCGCTGCGCGCATCGGCTTCGACGCGACGCTCGACGGCGCCATCGATCTCGACCAGGCCGGCTACGAGCAACTGCACGACACGCTCGACGTCGCGTCCGCCGTCGAACCGCGCGCGTCGACGTTCGTCATCGACCGCGTCGGCGAGCGACGCTCGAACGGCGCGCTCGACGATCACGGCATCGAGTACTACCGCTTCGTTCGCTAGCTCACTGCAACTTCAGGTGCGAGGTATCCGGCGGCGGCGGCGGCGGCGCGTGTTCGGGGGCGTCGAGGATCGCGCCCGGCGGCGCGAGTTCGAAGCCGAGCGCATCGACGTCGACCGGTGATTCGACCTCGGGCGCGCGGCGCGCGAGCAGCGCGCCGACCTGCGCAATCTTCCACGTCGGCGCTGCGACCGCGGGTGCCGCTGCCGCGCCCGGTTCGGCGAGCGTGGTGCCGGGCGCGGCGACGGACAAATGCGATACGTCCGGCGCCACCGCGTCGACCGCAACGGGCGCGCTCAATCGCTCGCCCAACGACGCGAGCGTCAGATGCGAAAGGTCCACCGTCGGCGGCGTCGGGTCTGGCCGCGGTTCGCTCATGAGCGCGCCGACCGGCGCGAGCCGGAATCCGCTCGCAGCGTCGGCCGCTGCCGGTTCCGTCGGGGGGCGCAACGCGTCGGCCGCAGGCGCCTCGACCGCTTCTTCCGGTTCCGGCACGACCGGCAGCACGCGCAACCGCGCACCGGCGCGTTTGAACGCGACCTGAAAGCGCGCCGCGGTGTCGGTGTCCGCATCTTTACGGATCACCACCGCCTTGCCGGTGAACATCGCGTCGAGCCGAGCGCCTTCGACCTTCAGCGTCGCGCCGAGCCGTTCCTTCACGTCGGCCTTCTGCTGGCCGTCGAGAACCTCGCCGCGAAATACCAACCGATACCGTTCCGACACCGTGACGATCCGATCTCAATGCCGCCGGGCATTTAACCATAGCCGCCGTGCGCCGCAGCCGCCTGGAAACGTGCGCGCCGACACGCGTTGCGCATTCGCCGACGACCGATCAATACTTCGGCTTAGGTCTCAAGCATCGAACGCGAGGAGTGATCATGGGTACGCGCGCGCGCGTCGTGGTGCTGCCGCAACAGCAGGCACCGTTGCGCATCGAGGAGATCGAATTGCCCGACCCGGGCCCGACGCAGGTGATCGTGCGTCAGTTCGCCTCCGGCATCTGCCACTCGCAATTGCATCAGATGCACCGCCCGCGGCAGTCGCCCGTGATCCTCGGCCACGAAGCGACCGGCGTCGTCGAGAAGCTCGGCGCGCAGGTCCGCCACGTCCGCGAAGGCGACCTCGTGCTCGTCACGTGGGTACCGCGCGACGCGGCGCGCTCGAAGCATCAGCCGGTGCGCGCGACGCTCGAAGTCTCCGACGGCGTCGCGCAGTCCGAGAACGTCTTCACGTGGGCGAACTACACGCTCGCCGACGAGCAGTACGTCGTGAAAGTCGATCCGCGCACACCGCGCGACGTGACGTCGATCATCGGTTGCGCAGTGATGACCGGGGCCGGCGCCGTCATCAACACGGCCGGCGTCAAACGCGGTAACAGCGTCGCGATCTTCGGCGTCGGCGGCGTCGGCTTGTCGGCGGTGGTCGGCGCGCGAATGGCCGGTGCGCACCCGATCATCGCCGTCGACCTCGACGACGCGAAGCTCGAGTTCGCCGAGCGTTTCGGCGCGTCGCACCTGGTCAACGCCGCGAAGACCGATCCGATCGCGGCGATCCACGCGCTGACCACGCGCCCGCACGAAATGACGATCCTGAAAACGCCGGTGTCCGGCGTCGACTTCGCATTCGACTGCATCGGCATCCGCAAGACGATGGAGCAGATCGTTCCGGCGTGCCGCAGCGGCTGGTTCGGCGTCCACGCCGGCGGCACCGCGGTGTTGGTCGGCGTACCGGGCACGCCGGTGGAACTGAACGCGATGGACATGCTGCTGAACGAAAAGCGCTTCATCGGCAGCATCGGCGGTTCGTGCCAGCCCGATCGCGATTTCCCGACGTTCCTCAACTGGCACAAGAACGGCGAACTCGATCTCGACGCCCTCGTCACCGAGCGCTACGGCATCGACGACATCAACGAGGCGACCGACGCGCTCGCGGCCGGCAAGATCAGCGGGCGCGCGATTCTCGAATTCGAACACTAACCGTCGACCTCACCGTTCCTGAATAGGGGAGTCGCGCCATGGCCGATCTGTTGGGGATGGCGAGCAAGATCATCGACGGCGCGTCCGACGCACCGGTCGGCCCGGTCAACCGCATCACGCACGAACTCTCCGAACTCGTGCCCGGCGTCGCGATGGTCGAGGCGTTCTCGCACTCGGTGTTGTTCGATACCGACGACGGCCTCGTCGTCTTCGACACCAGCGGCGCGCAAGGCGGGAAGCGCGTCGTCGACGCGATCCGCGGCTGGTCGAAGAAGCGCTTCAACACGCTCGTTTACACCCACGGCCACGTCGACCACGTCGGCGGCTGCGGCGCGTTCCTCGCCGATGCAGAGAACGCGAACGCCCCGCGCCCGACGATCGCGGGCCACGAGAACGTGCCGCGCCGGTTCGATCGCTACGATTTGACCAACGGCTACAACCTGACGATCAACGCCCGCCAGTTCCGGGGCTTAAGCGGCCGCGGCTACGGCATCGGCGGGCCGAGCGGCCGTTTCCTGCCGCCCGACAGCGCCAAGCCGAACGTCACGTACAGCGACCGGCTCGCGCTCGACGTCGGCGGTCTGCAATTCGACCTGCGCCACGCGAAGGGCGAAACGGACGACCACACGTGGGCGTGGATCGAGCGCTACAAGGCGATCTGCGCCGGCGACTTCTTCATTTGGAATTTCCCGAACGCCGGCAACCCGCAAAAGGTGCAGCGCTATCCGGTCGAATGGGCCGCGGCGATGCGTGCGATGGCCGGCGTCGGCGCGGAGCTCTTCCTACCCGCCCACGGTCTGCCCATCGCGGGCAAGGAACGCATCAAGCGTGTGCTGCTCGACGTCGCGGGCACGCTCGAGAAATTGGTCGGCGACACGCTCGCGATGATGAACGACGGCGCGCCGCTGAACGACATCATCCACACCGTGAAGGTCGCGCCCGACATGCTCGCGCGGCCGTATCTGCGGCCGCTGTACGACGAACCGGAATTCGTCGTGCGCAACGTGTGGCGCATGTACGGCGGCTGGTACGACGGCAACCCGGCGAATCTGAAGCCCGCGCGTGACAAAGACCTGGCGGCGGAACTGACGCATCTCGCCGGCGGCGCCGACACGCTCGCGCAGCGCGCGCAACGACTCGCCGCCGACGGCGACCTGCGGCTCGCCTGTCATCTGATCGAGATTGCGGCGCGCGGCGAACCGCGGCCCGGCATCTTCGCGATCCGCGCGCAGATCTATCAGCAGCGCCGCGACGCGGAAACCTCGTTGATGGCGAAGGGCATCTACGGTGCGGCGGCCGGCGAATCGCTCGCCGCGGCCGGGGTGCCGGATCCGCATCGGTCTTAAACCCGTGCCGCTGCGCATCCGCGATCGTTCGCGCCCCGCTACGCCCGGTTACTTCAAGGCCGAGTCGGAAGGCACCGGGCTCATCGATTGGGAACCCATCGCCGCGCGCTTCGCGGCGTCGAAGAACTACTGGATCGGCACCGCGTCGACATCGGGGAGGCCGCACGCGATGCCGGTCTGGGGCGTGTGGCTCGGCGACCGCTTCGCGTTCAGCACGAGTCCTGCCTCGCGCAAGGCGCGCAATCTGCGCGCCAATCCGCGCATCGCGGTCCACCTCGAGGACGGCGACGCGGTGATCGCGATCGAAGGTCGCGCGCGCGAACTGCGCGCCCCAGCGGAACTGTCGGCGTTCTTGCTTGCGTACAACCCGAAGTACAACTGGAACTTCACCGCGGACCAGGTCGCCGAGGGCGTTTTCGAGATGACGCCCGAGGTCGCGTTCGCGTGGCTCGGTGGCGAAGGCGAGTCGTTCGGCGGCACCGCGACGCGCTGGCGGTTCGAGCGCGCCGCGCAGCCGGTCGAATCGAAACGCGCAACGACACGCGCCACGACCCGACGCGGCACGGTCGCGCGGCAGAAGCCGAAGACCGCGACTACACACAAGCCCAAGACCACGCCGTCGAAAGCCACCACCGCCCGCAAGAACAAAAAGAGGAAATGAACATGCTGACCACGCACACCGTCGCAAACGGCGACATCGTCACCGCGTATCACGACGAAGGCCGCGGCGAAGCGTTGTTGCTGCTGCACGGCTTCACCGGATCGAAGCTCGACTTCCACGACCAGATCCCGTGGTTCAGCGACCGCTATCGCGTACTCGCACCGGATCAGCGCGGTCACGGCGAATCGACGAACGTCGGGCGCGAAGACGCCTATGCGATGGACATTCTCGTCGGCGATCTCGCGGGATTTCTCGATGCGCTCGACGTCGAGCGGGTGCATCTGCTCGGCCATTCGATGGGCGGCATGGTCGCGATGCGCTTCGCGCTAAAGCATCCGACGCGCTTGAAGTCGTTGATTCTGATGGACACCGCCGCGGAACCGCTGACGATCTTCCCCGCGGCGGTACGCGAACAACTCGCCCGAGACGTGCGCGCGAACGGCTGCGCGGCCCGCATCGACATGATGAAGAGCATGGAAATGAGCGAAGGCGCGCGGCGCGGCGTCGACTATCTCGGCGAAGCCGAGCATTGGCGGCGCATCGAACTGAAGCTCAACCAGATGGATCCGGAAGCATGGGTCGGGATCGGCAACGACATCGCGGAGGCGCCCGCCGTCTTGCCGCAGCTCCACGCGATCAAGGCGACGACCACCATCCTGTGCGGCGACGGCGACGTCCCCTTCGTCGAACCGTCAGCGAGAATGGCGAAGGCAATCCCCAACGCTCGGCTCGTGATGATCCCGCTCGCCGCGCATTGTCCGCAGTACGAAAACGCCGAGGTCTGGCGCAAGGCGATCGACGGGCATTTGGCGCGGGCACTTTGACGAGCCGAGCCGCCGAGCACGATCCGCGCGGCCGGAACCATCTGCGCTGCGCAGCGCCATCCGTCCGCGCAGCGCCGTCCGCCCGCGCAGCACGAAGAGTAGAATGGCGCGACCCCACGGAGAACGAACGATGCTCGCGAAACTACCCGGCCGTGTCAGCGTCGAGGAGAACGTCAAATTCGGCACGGCAGGGAAGCGCGACTTGCGCTGCGACGTCTTCGTTCCACCCGACGAGCGCACCGCCCGCACCGCGATTCTTCTGTTGCACGGCGGCGGCTGGCAGAACGGCGACCGCAGCCAACTGCGCGGCTACGGCATCCAGCTCGCGCGTTACGGTTTTCTGTGCGTGTGCCCCGAATACCGGTTGTCCGGCGAATCGAAATGGCCCGCGCAATTGCACGACGTCAAAGCGGCGCTGCGTTGGGTGCGCGCCCATGCAGCCTCGCTCGGCGTCGACCCGCAGAAGATCGCCGTGTCCGGCAACTCCGCCGGCGCGCATCTCGCGCTGATGCTCGGCGCGACGCCGAACGTCCCGGTGTTCGACGGCAAAGGCGGCAACGCCGATACGTCGTCCGAATGCGCCGCGGTCGTCGCGATCTATCCGCCGACGCTGCTGCGCATCGGCGCGATCGGCGACGCGGTCGCGAACTTGTTCCGCGGTAAGGCCTCGCAAGAAGCGCAGGACGCGGCGAGTCCGATCACGTATGTCCACCGCCACTTCCCGCCGACGCTGTTGATCCACGGCAACGCCGACGACATCGTGCCGGTCGACGCGAGCTTCGCGATGTACAAGAGCCTCGCCGAAGCCGGCGCGTCGGTCGAACTGCACGTCTACGACGGTGCGCCGCACGCGTTCGACGCGCTGCCGGAGTTCGGCCGCCAACTCGTCGACATCATGGCGCTGTTCATCGACCGCAAGGTGACCCATCCGCGCGCCGTCGAACTGCCGGGCGCGTAGGAATTTCGTTGCGCGAACACTCCGCTTCGAACGCTACGCCGGACACCTCGCCGCCAACCACGGAGGCGGTCTCGCCGCACGGCGCGCACCCCGACTCCCCGGACGGCACACGGACCGGCTCGCGCCGCAGCGCCACGGTGTTCACCGAAGGTTCCGTCGCCGCGCACTTGGTCCGCCTGTCGGGCTTCATGGTGATGGGCTTCCTGACGATGACCATTGCGCAGCTGATCGAAGCCGTCTATCTCGGCATCGTCGGCACGGCGGAACTCGCCGCCATCGCCTTTACGTTTCCGTTGGTGATGTCGCTCAACGCCGCGGTGCGCGGCTTGGGCGTCGGCGGTTCGTCGGTGATCGCGCGCGTGATCGGCTCCGGCGACCACGAACGCGGCGCGCGCCTGACGAGCCATTGCCTGATGCTGGTCGCGGCATTCGCGACGCTGTGCGTGGTGGCCGGCATTCCCGGCTCGCACGCATTCTTCGTGCTGCTCGGCGCGCACGGCCGCGCGCTCGAACTCGCCGATCAATACATCACGATCTGGTTCATCGGCTTCGTGTTCTTCGCAACGTCGATGGTCGGCACGGCGCTGATGCGCTCCGCCGGCAACGCGGCGATGCCGGGCATCGTGATGACGGTCGGTTCGCTCCTTCAGGTCATGATCGCGCCGTTTCTGATCTTCGGTTGGATCGGCTTGCCGGCGCTCGGCATCGCCGGCGCAGCGTGGGCGTTCGTGATCGCGCGCCTCGTCAGCTTCGGCCTCACGATGTACAGCCTCGCGTTCAACGAACGGTTGTTGCGCGGCGCGCTGCACGGTTGGCTCGATTCGACGCGGCAGATCCTGCACGTCGGCATCCCGGCGGTCGCGTCGAACTTGGTGCCGCCGTTGTCGACCGGCGTCGTCACGCGCTTGCTCGCGGGCTTCGGCCACGGCGTCGTCGCCGGCTTCTCGGTCGCATCGCGCATCGAGGCGGTGATGTCGATGGTCGTCATCGCCGTCGGCGCATCGGTCGGCCCGTTCGTCGGCCAGAACTGGGGCGCACGGCAGTTCGAACGCGTGCGCGAAGCGTTGAAGCTCTGCAACGGCTTCTGCGTCGCGTGGGGTTTCGCCTCGTTCGTCTTGATGCTGATCAGCGCGCGTTTTCTCGTCGGGCTGATCAACCAGGAGCCGGACGTCGTCGATGCGGCGTCGCACTACCTCGTCATCATTCCGCTCGGGCTCGGCTTCATGGGCGTGATGGGCGTATCGAGCGCGTGCTTCAACGCGCTCGGCAAACCGACGCCGCCGCTGGTGCTGTCGCTGCTGCGCTTGCTGGTGCTGCTGATTCCGCTCGCGCTGATCGGTCGCGACATCGCGGGCTATCAAGGGGTCTTCGCGGCGACGACGATCACCAGCATCATCGTCGGCGTGCTCGCGTGGACGTGGAACAACCGCACGGTGCGCGGCGACGCGAACGCACTACGCGCGGCGGCGACCGCGTGACGGCAGACCGCGACTGCGCTTCGAGGCAGCGCAGCGCGGCCACGAGGGCGCTGCGCGTCGCGCCGTTCTTCTCGCTGCTCCTCTCGCTGGCGTTCGCGACGCCCGTGTCGACGTCCGCCGCGGACGACAGCGCCGCCGCGAATCCAACGTCGACTGCGTCGCTTCCGGCACCGGCGGCCCCGGCGCCGACTCTACCGGCGCCGGCCGCTCCGACATCGACCCCAGCCGACGCGACGCCGATCGTCGTCACCTCGACGATCTCGTCGGGCCCCCTGCCCGGCACCGCCGCGCCGATCGACCCGACCACGCTGCGCGATTTCATGGACGGCTTCTTCGCCGCCGCGATGGAGTCGCTGCACGTGCCGGGCGCCGTCTTCGTCTACGTCGCCGACGGCCGGGTCGTGTTCAAGAAAGGCTACGGTTACGCGAAC
>DASRZO010000091.1:0-5611 GCA_035686405.1 Pseudomonadales bacterium
CGACGTCGACGTCTCGTCCGCCGAGTTCGCGAAGCGCGCGTCGATCGCGGCGCTGACATCGGCCGCGCGCGCATTCGCGTCGAGGCCGACGAGCACCAGTCCGATCAGCCCGTGCCCCCACGTGCGGTATTCCTCGAAGTAATCGTCGTTGACGTACAACGCCGTCAGATCGACCGTGCGGTCGGAGCTGTCGAAGATGCCGACAATCTCGAACTCCCATGCCCCGCCGTCTTTGTTCGGCCAGATGTCCGGTACCAGCGCGATCCGATCGCCGACCGATAAGCCGAACTTCTGCGCAGTGAGTCGACCGACGATGACGCCCGTGCGCGATTCGACGAACGCCTTGCGCTGGTCCGACGGCAGCACGATTTCCGGCCGCAGATCGAGAAAGCTCGCCGGCGGCACCGCCCAGCGCGGGAAGGTCGCGGCGCCGTCGCGAAACGTGCCGCCGAACCACGTCATGTGCGTCGTCGCGCGCACGCCGGGCAACGCGCGAATCGCGCCTTCGTGGGCGAGCGGCAGGAAGTCGGTGATCGAATGGCGCGGCTGCACGATCAACCGCTCGACGCCGGCGAGATCACCGCGATCGCCGAACAACCACAGGATCGGCGCGAGCATCCCGAGCAACAGGAATGCGCTCGCGAGGCTCGCGGCCGTCAGCGCCGTACGGCCCGGCCGCCGCCACAGTCCCTTCCACAACAATCCGAACCAGCCCATCGCGCGCTCCGCAGTCGGTGCCGGAACTCTGCAACGCCGCGCCGACAAACGTCTCGCCATCGGCTCGACGTCGTGGTCGAACCCTGAAAACGGCGCGAACTTGCAGGATTCGGCGCTATCCCGCGCCGTTGGCTCCACCGTCGGCGAGGCTCGGCAACGCGCCGGCGAGGGCGTGCTGGCGGAACGCCGACGGCGTGGTGCCCTTCAGATCGCGAAACGCGCGATTGAACGGATTGATCGACTGGTAGCCGACCGACAGCGCGATCGTCAGGATCGGGAGACGGCGCTGCGTCGGATCGGCGAGCGCCACGCTCGCTTCGGCGATGCGGTACGCGTGCAGCATGTGGTTGAAGTTGCGATAGCCGAGCTTCTCGTTGATCAGCCGCCGCAGCCGGTACTCCGGTATGCCGAGGCGCGCCGCGAGCGACGCGATCGTGAGCCCCGCCTCGTGATAGACCTGCGCGCGCATCGCGGTCTCGAACGCCGCGAAATCGAGATCGTCGGTCGGATCGACGCTCGGCGCGGTCGAGGTGATCGGGCGCTGCCGCACGTGCGCGGCATGAAAGAGAAACAGCAGCACGCTGCAGTTGATCAGTACGTTGAACGCCATGTAGGACTCGTGCACGTACAGCAGACGGATGTCCGTCGGCGCGATCCCGAGGCGCGTCAGCAACGTATACGACACGAAGTTCACCGCGATGGCCGTCATCAATACGAGCCGCAGCAAGCGGCTGAGGTCGACCAAGTCGCCGCGCCAATCCTTCGCGATCCAGAACATCGCCGCGCCGACGAAACTCGCTTGCAGCGCCGCCGGCGTCGTTTCGAAGATCAAGTACAGCCATGGGTTCGAATCGGTCATCGTCGGCACGGTGCTCGGGTGCGTGGTCACGCCGAACAGCCACGGGATCAGATCTTCGAGGCCGACCTGCAGCGCATAGAGCGCGAGCAACCAACGCGGAAAACGATGCAGCGGATTCACGAACAGCACGAATGCGAGCAGCATGAACGCGCCCGGCGTCGTGTTCATCAGCACCTGCAGCGTCAGCAGAAACGGCTCGCTCGGCGTGAAACGCAGCGGCTCCGCAATCCAACCGTCGAACATCGCCCGGCTGAAGATCACGAAGCCGGCGCTATTGATACTGATCAACGCACCCAGCCGCCCTGCCGCGGTGTTCGGCTGCGTAACGAGCAACACCGCCGCGACGGCCAACGCCACGAAGATCGCGACGCAATCGATACCGAAGAAGAGCGCTTGCAACGTCACTTGCGCCTCGACTGCACCGTTAGTCAGCGGCCGAGACGCGCGAGCAACGCGTCGTCCGCTGCAAAATCGAACGCGTATTTCGACCGGCCTTCCTTGTCGTACCACGCGTACGAATCGCGATAGCCGCTCTCGATGCCGAAGCGCGGAGTCCAGTCGACGTGCGCGAGCGCCTTGTCGATCGACAAGATCGCCGTACCGGTGATCGCCTCGCCCCAATGCAGCAGCGGCGGACGCTGCGCGCGCGCGATCTCCATCGGCACTTCGACCACGCGCGCCTGCACGCCCATCGCTTTCGCAACGAGCTGCACCACGCCGACGATGCTCGTCACCTCGGCGCCGGCCACGTTGTAGCCCTCGCCGCGCACGCGATCGTTGCCGATCAAAGATGCCATGAGCCGTGCGACGTCGTTGATGTGTACGAGCGACAGCGCGGCGAAGCCTTCGCCGGGAATCAGAATCGGCCGGCCCGCTTCGAGCCGCGCAAAGAACGCCGGATCGCGCGTCGGCTGCGGGCTGCGCGGTCCGAGGGTGTGGCCGACGCGCAGCCACGTCGCCGGGAAACCGTTGTGCTGCCATTCGCGCAGCAGCATGTCCTCGATCTGCACCTTGCCGACGCCGTACGCCTTGCGCGGATCGGTGTCGTCCGGCGCGTGCCGGCGAAAATCTTCTCTGAGCGGCTGCACGAAGCTGCGCCGATACACGGCCTGCGAGCTGGTGAAGACGTAGTGTCGTACGCGGCCGCGAAACAACTCGAGCATCGGTTCGATGTCCGCCGGCACGAATGCGGTGTTGTCGAAGACCACGTCGAACGCATCGCGATACGGACCGAGCGCCTTCTCGAATTCGCCGGGAATGCGCCGGTCGGCGTGAATGCGTCGCGCACCGTCCGGCAACGGTGCGACGTGACTGTTCACGACCGTCACGGCATGACCTCGGCGCGCGAGTTCGAACACGAGATCGAGCCCGATGTAGCGATTGCCGCCGGTCACCAATACGTTCATCGATCCGCCTTCGTCCGTCTCGCTCGATCGCTCACGGCCATATGTTCGCGACGTCGTCGAAGTCGTCGCCTTCGCTCGGTACGACGCAGAACCGTTGGCCGGTCGGCGCTTCCATGACGCACCACGACTTCACGCGCTCGATGCGCCGCGCGCCGAGCCCTTCGAGCCGCCGCACTTCCTTGTCGACGTCGTCGGCCGCGATGTCGAGATGGACGCGGCTCGGGTGTGCCACCTGCTGCACTTCGATATGCAAACCGTGCGTACCGCCTTTGAGGCCGACATAGGCTTCCTCACCCGGGCCGAGCGCCTCGGTGCGCATACCGAGCGCTGCGCTCCAGAACGCCGCCGCGGCCGGCAGATCGTCCGTCTCGCAATCGATGATGAACCCGGCCAGCTTGCTCTTGTGCATCTCACGTGTTCGATTTCGGCGCCGGTCGTTACATTAACGTCCTTTAGGCACTAACGTCCTTGCGTTCGATGGCAACCCACGCCGCCTCACCCCTATGACAACGCGACCGGTCGAAGCACTGATCGTCGGCGCCGGCATCGCCGGTCTCGCGGCCGCGCTCGCGCTGCATCGCGCCGGCATCCGCGCACAGGTGTTCGAAGCGGTCGACGACATCCGCGCGCTCGGTGTCGGGATCAATCTGCTGCCGCATTCGGTGAAAGAGCTGTGGTCGCTCGGCCTCAAGGACGCGCTCGAGGAGACGGCCATTCTGACGAGCACGCTGCGGTTCCACTCGAAACATGGCAAGCCGATTTGGAGCGAACCGCGCGGCTACGACGCCGGCTATCCGTGGCCGCAATACTCGATCCACCGCGGCGCGCTACAGCGGGTACTGCTCGAAGCCGCGCGCGCCCGGCTCGGCGACGACGCAGTCGTTTCCGGGCACGCGCTGTCAGCGTTCGAGCAAGATGGCGACGGAGTAACGGCTCACTTCATCCACCGAAAATCGGGGCGGCAACAGACTAGCCGCCGCGCCGACGTTCTCATCGGCGCCGACGGTTTGATGTCGTCCGTACGCGCTGCTTTCTATCCGGACGAAGGCAACCCCGTGTACTCGGGCCAGATGCTCTGGCGCGGTGTCGTCGAATGGGACCCGATCTTCGACGGACGCTCGTGCGTGATGATCGGGCACAACGATTTGAAGGCGGTGATCTATCCGATTTCCGAGACCGCGCGACGCCGCGGACGCGCGCAGATCAACTGGGTCGCCGAACGGCGACTGCCCGGATCGTTGCCGCCGAACCAAGCGGACTGGAATCGCCGCGGCGACCCAGCCGACTTCATCGATGCCTTCCGGGATTGGAGGTTCGACTGGCTCGACGTGCCCGCGCTCTTCGCAGCGACCGATGCCGTCTACGAGTTCCCGATGGTCGACCGCAACCCGGTCTCGCGTTGGAGCTTCGGCCGCGTGACGCTGATCGGCGACGCGGCGCACGCGATGCGACCGAATGGATCGAACGGCGCATCGCAAGCGATCCTCGACGGCATCGCGCTCGCCGACGCGCTCGCGGACGCGACATCGCTCGGTTCGATCGAATCCGCCCTGACGGCATACGAAACGACGCGACTCGAGCCGACCGCGAAGCTGACGCTCGACAATCGCGAGACCGGACCCGAGCGCGTGTTGCAGATGGTCGAGGACCGTTGCCCGAACGGCTTCGACGACATCTACGATCACTTCACCCGCGACGAACTCGCCGAGATCGCCGAACGCTACAAGAAACTCGCCGGCTTCCACCGCGACACGTTGTTGCAACCGCTCGTGCAGCCGAGAGACCAGCGCACCCCACAGCCGGCGGTGCAGCCGTCTGCGCAGGCGCCGCTGCAACCTTCGCCAAAAGCAGGGGAACGTCCGTGAGCATCTGGTTCGCGCCCCCCGATCTCGTCGAACTCAACCGCATTCACGAGCACACGGCGGTCGCCGCGCTCGGCATCCGAATCACTGCCGTAGGCGAGGACTCACTGAGCGGCACGATGCCGGTCGATCGACGAACCGTGCAGCCATGGGGCTTGCTGCACGGCGGCGCGTCGGTGCTGCTGGCCGAGACGCTCGGCAGCGCCGCCGCGATCGCGTGCGTCGATCCGGCCACGTCGACCTGCGTCGGCCTCGAGGTGAATGCCAACCACGTGCGCGCCGTCCGCGATGGCGTCGTCACCGGCATCGCCCGGCCGATCCACCTCGGTCGCACGTCGCAGGTCTGGGGAATCGAAGTCCGCACGGCCGACGACACGCTGGTCTGCGTCGCCCGGCTCACGGCCGCGGTGATCCCGAAACCGCCGAGTCGCTAGCAACGCTGCTCGCGACACGCTTGGGACGCTGCTCCTCGCCGCCGGCGTCGCCGCGACGACCGTTCTGCGTGTTCCTCGACATCCAGATGCCTGGACTCGACGGCTTCGACGTCGTGCGCGAATTGCAGAGCGACTCGATGCCGTTGATCGTCTTCATCACGGCGAGTATCCAGTGCGGCGCGATCGGCGCCGCGCGGGCGTTCCGCGGCCGGCCTGAAGGAGATACGCCTGGCAGTTCCCCACGGTCCGCGTGCCTATCATCGCGCATTCATTCTCGGTTACGGTTGGCGCTCCGCGTTCGGGGGACCGCCATGACCGATCTCATTCGCTACG
>DASRZO010000092.1:0-2729 GCA_035686405.1 Pseudomonadales bacterium
GCGGCGGCGAAAGGCGGTTGGGACGTGCCGAAGTGGCCGAAGGCGTTCGGCGGTCCGGGCTGGTCGCCGACGCAGCACTACATCTGGGAACAAGAGACCGCGACCGCGATGCTCCCCTTCGACATGCCGTTCGGCGTCGGCATGCTCGCGCCGATCCTGATGGGCTACGGCTCGAAGGAACAACAGGATCGTTTCCTGCCGGACATCCGCGCGCGCAAGGTGAATTGGTGCCAAGGCTATTCGGAACCCGGCGCGGGCTCCGACCTCGCCGCGCTGAAGACGAAGGCCGAACTCTCCGCCGACGGCAAGTACTACACCGTCAACGGCACGAAGATCTGGACCACCGCCGCGCACATCGCCGATTGGATCTTCTGCCTGACGCGCACGTCCGACACCGGTAAGCGGCAAGAAGGCATCACGTTCCTGCTGTTCCCGATGAAGCAGCCGGGCATCGAGGTGAAGCCGATCATCACGCTCGGCGGCAACCACACCGTCAACATGGTGCACATCAACGACGTGAAGGTGCCGGTCGAGAACCGCATCGGCGAAGAAGGCAAAGGCTGGACGTACGCGAAGGGTCTGCTGCAGCACGAGCGCACCGGCCTCGCCGGCGTATCGCGCTCGATCGTCGCGCTCGAGAAACTGAAGGAACAAGCGGCCAGCGTGAAGCGCGGCAACGGTTCGCTGATGGACGATCCGGCGTTCCGCGCGAAGGTCGCCGCGCTCGAAGTCGATTTGATGGCGCTCGAGTTCACCGAATTGCGCAGCCTCGCCGCGGCGTCGGCCGGCGGCGCGCTCGGACCGGAGTCGTCGATCATGAAGCTCAAAGGCACCGAGATTCAGCAGCGCATCGCGAAGCTGACGGTCGAAGCCGGCGGCATCTACTCGGCCGGCTGGGGCCACCCGGTCGGACCGAAGTTCGCGCGCGGCGGCATGGCGAGCTACCTCGCCAGCCGCGCGTACACGATCTACGGCGGCGCGTCCGAGGTGCAGAAGGACGTCATCGCGAAGAACGTGCTCGGCATCAAGAGCGGCAAATAGTCACGGCGCGAACGCAGCCCAGCGCGGCGCCAACGGTGTATCGAAGGCGCACGCAAACACGCGGCGTCAGGCTCGCCTAGACCTACACCGCCCTCGCATACGGAGAACACTGATGAATTTCGATCTGACTTCCGAACAGCAACTGCTGAAAGACAGCGTCGACCGCTTCGTCGCCGACAACTACTCGCTCGAAGCGCGCATGAAGATCACCGACGCGGAACCCGGCTTTTCGAAGGACCACTGGAAGTCGTTCGCCGAACTCGGCTGGCTCGGCCTGCCGTTCGCCGAAGCGGACGGCGGCTTCGGCGGCGGCCCGATCGAGACGATGCTGTTGATGGAGAGCTTCGGCCGCGGCCTCGTGGTCGAACCGTATCTCGCGAGCATCGTGCTCGGCGGCGGTGCATTGAAACGCGGCGGCTCCGCAGCGTTGAAGGCGCAGATTCTGCCCGGTGTCATCGACGGCACGAAGCAGCTCGCGCTCGCCTACGCCGAAGAGCAAGCCCGCTTCGACCTGCACGACGTCGTCACGTCGGCGAAGCCCGACGGCGACGGCTTCGTCTTGAACGGTACGAAGTCGGTCGTGCAGAACGCCGCGACCGCCGACTACATCGTCGTGTCGGCGCGTACGTCCGGCGGCCAGATCGACAAGAACGGCATCTCCCTGTTCCTGATCGACGCGAAGGCGCCCGGCGTCGAGCGCGACAACTACCCGACCGTCGACGGCCTGCGCGCCTCCGAAGTGAAACTGACGAACGTGCGTGTCGGCAAAGACCGGCTGCTCGGCGAGCTCGGCAAGGGCTACGCCGTCCTGAACGCGGTCGCCAACGACGGCATCCTGGCGCTGGCGGCCGAAGCGGTCGGCGCGATGGAAGTGCTGTACAAGGACACGGTCGACTACACGCAACAGCGCAACCAGTTCGGCCATCCGCTGTCGGAATTCCAAGTGCTGCAGCACCGCATGGTCGAGATGTTCATGGAATACGAGCAGACGAAGTCGCTGCTGTACCGGGCGACGCTCGAAGCGACGCAAGGTGCCGAGTCCGCACAGCGCACGATCCATGCGCTGAAGCACTTGGTCGGCCGCGCCGGCCTATTCGTCGGCGAGAACGCCGTGCAATTGCACGGCGGCATGGGCATGACCGAAGAGCTGCGAATCGGCCACTACTTCAAGCGCCTGCTCGTCATCGACGCGCAGTTCGGCAACGCCGACCACCACCTGCAGCAGTTCGCGGCGTAACACGCTCGGCGGCGGTCGACGCCGGCGGCGACCGCCCGCCCTTCAGATTCGGACGGCGCGCATCGCGATCGACGTCGGCATCTTCGTGTCGAGCGGCGTCGACGAGCCGGTCCAGTGGTCCTCGTACAACGCAGTGAGCTGAAAGCCCGCGGCCAGTAGATCGCCGATCTGCGTTTGCAGACTGTGGCTGAACTGCAGCGTGTCGCCGCCGTCGATCTCCGCACGCCGTTGCGGCGACAGCTGCGCCGTCTGTTCGGGTGTACCGGCTTCGCGATACGGCAGCGCGTAACGCGCAACGAGTTCGCCGGTCCGTTCCGCTTCGTCGTGATCGAACAAGAAGAACGCCGGGTTCATGCAGCCGACGAGCAGCGCACCGCCGCGCCGCAACACCCGCGCGCACTCGCGCCACACCGGCACCGGGTCCGGCGCGAATACGTTCGACACCGGATGA
>DASRZO010000093.1:0-5423 GCA_035686405.1 Pseudomonadales bacterium
GAAACGCTGCGCGAATTCTTCGGTCGTCGCGTTGCCACACAGCATTGCCGCGCCGCCCGCCGCCGCCTCCGAAACGGCGTTCACCGCACTATCCGTCGCCGCGATCGCCGCTGCCTCGGGCAGCGTCTTCGGCACGACGGCAACACCGAACAGCGCTCGATACCGGGCAACGACGTCGGCGAGCGCGGGATCAGCCGGGTGCGCCGGCAACGCGGCGAGATCCTGCGCGGCCGCGCTCCACTGCAAATCGACGAGACCGCGCAACAGCGCGTTCGCCGCACGCGCATGCGGTTCGTCCGGATCGAGCGCGAGCGCGTCGGCAACGGCGCGGCGCACATCCGCGATCGGCGCGGTACCGCCGCCGATCAGCGCGTTCACTTGCTCCAGCGCTTGCGCACCGAGACGCGACGCATCGCTCGCGACCGCGCGCGGCAACGTGCGTGTGCCGTCCGTAGCGGCGTCGCCGCTGCGGTCGGTGACACCGGTCGGCGGATCGCTCGAGACCGTCGCGCCGCTCGGGCCGCCCGAGCCGCGTTCGCCGCGTTCGCTCGTATCGGTCGCATAGCCGTGCTCTCCGCTCGGCGCCGCCGCGATCCGATAGAGCACATAGCCGCCGGCGGCGAGCACCAGCACGGCGATTGCCGCGATCCAGGTCGACGAGAACCCATCGTCGTCGCCGCGCGAACTCGTCCCGTGCGCGATTGCGTCGACGCTCCCCAACAACGAATTGATGGCGCGGTCGGCGCCGCGCGCCGGCCATTCGGACAGATCGATCACTTGCTCGGAGCGCAGGCCGCGCGGCGGCCTCGCGCCGCCGAGCCGAATGGACACCAATCGCCGCCGCTTCGCCGCGGTCTTCGCGCGTGCGTTCAGCCACGCATCACCGACCGAATGCGGCGACCACACCGCGATCACGCATTGCGCCGACGCAACGCCGCGGCTGCCCTTGTGCATGAAATCGACGGACCAACCACTGTCGAGCAGCGCTTTCGCGAGCCACTGCAGCTGCGATCCTTCGGCATTGGTGCAGCAGATCAGGACGTCCGACACGACGAACGCCTCAGATGTCGACGATCACCGCCGTCAGGTGCCAATAAAACGCCCATGCGACGAACGCGATTCCGGCCACGGTCAGCAGTGTGTAGTGGATTGGTCGCGTTGGCCACTCATTGCAACACTCCGCGGGCGTCGAGCTCGGCAATCTTCTCTCGGGTGTAACCGAGGATATCGCCGAGCACTCCCGCATTGTGGGAGCCATAGCTCACTGCGGTACCCGGCCGCGCGGCGGGCGCCGCAGACAGCGTGAAGCGGCTGTTTTCGATCGCGGTTGTACCGAATTGCGGGTGCGCGATGCGCAGCACGCACTCGCGCGCGACCAGCTGCGGATCGCTCGACAATTCGTGCGTATCGAGGAGCACGTGCGCCGCGATATCGCGCGCCTGCAGAGCGGCCTCGAGCGCGCCGCCGTCGCGTGTTGCGGTCCACCCGCGGAGCGCCGCGTCGATCCGGTCGGCCGCCGCCTGACGGCCGGACAACGTCGCGAGTACCGGGTCCGCTGCGAGCGCCGTCAGCTCGGCGTATTCGCACAGCCGCCGCCATTCGTCGTCGTTGCGGATCGCGAGCGCGATCCAACGATCCGCACCCAGTGTCGGATACACGCCGTGCGGTGCCATCTCGGCATCGCGGTTGCCGTTCGCCTGCGGCACGACGCCGCGCTCGAGATACGCGAGCGCGGCCGGGGCGAGGAAATGCAGCGCCGCTTCGGCCTGCGCCATGTCGATGTATTGGCCCGCCCCGGTGCGATCGCGGTGCGCCAGCGCGGCGAGGATCGCGATCGCGTTGTAGCGCACGCCCATGAAATCGGTGTAGGGCCCGAACGAGCCGACCGGAGGGGCGTCCGGAAAACCGGCGAGTTGATAGAAGCCGCAGACAGCACCAGCGAGGTTGCCGAAGCCAGCGTAATCGCGCCACGGTCCGGTCTGCCCGAGCAGGCTGCTGCCGACCATGATGATGCGCGGGTTGATCGCGCGGACCGCGTCGTAGCCGAAACCCATGCGGTCGACGACGCCGGGCGAGAACGACTCGCCGACGACGTCCGCCCAGCGGATCAGGTCGGTCAGCACCGCGCGCCCGTCTGCGGTCGACAGATCGAGCGACACGTTGAGCTTGTTGGCGTGCGTACTGTGGAAACCGGGCGTGCGCTCCGGACCCGGCACGCCGTCGATGTACGGCGGCACGGCGCGCAGCATGTCGAGACGGTTGCGCGACTCGACGTGGATCACCGTCGCGCCGTAGTCGGCGAGCATGCGCGTCGCGCCCGGTCCGGCGACGACCCAGAAGAGATCGAGCACTTTCAATCCGGCGAGCGGCTTAGACGGCGCGGGTGAAGTCGGCCGCGGCCGCGCCGACCACGCCGACATCTCTTCGCCGCGCACCCGAGCGGAGCCGTTGGACAATCGCAGCGGACTGCCGCCGAACTGCGCGAACGGCCCGAGACGTGCGCCGTCGGCGCCGCGCCCGACATAGCCGCGCGCCGCGAGCTGCGGGCTGTCGAGCAGTTCGCCGACGTGCAACACCGGCGCGAGCAACAGCTTGCGCGACACCGCTTCTTGCATGATCTCGAGCTTCGTCAACGGTGCGAGCAAGGCGCCGATCGCGTCGTCGACGCGTTGCCACTGCGCTTGATCGATCGCGCCGCCCACCATCTTCACCGCAACGCTCGCCCAATCCCAATCGACCAGCGTCTGATCGCACAATCCGGACTCGGCAACCCAGCTCATCAGCCGCCGCATGAACGCGGCGACCGGCGGCACGATGCCCGGCGACATCACGACGAAGCCGTCGCGCACCGGATAGATGCTGCGCACGCGCACCGCGCCGACCATGCCGGAGCCGCTGGTGCGTTCCGCGCGCGGTTGTCCGACCGCACCGTCGAGACCGCGGCCGAGCAGCGCGAGCGTGAACGACTGTTGCGCCGCCACGTCGATGTGCTGGCCGCGACCGGTCGCCGCTTGCGCGCGCAATGCGATCAACGTCGCGACGGCCGCGTCGGCGCCGGCGTGTGCGTGCGCTTGCGGCACCGCGATGCGCACGGGCGTTTCGCCCGCAGCACCCGATACGAACAGAAACCCCGACGCCGCCGCCAGCGTGAGATCGGTCGCCGCCCAATCGCGCTTCGGGCCGTCGCGGCCGAACGGCGTGATCGACACGTGGATCACGTGCGGATGACGCTCGGCCACGCGCGCTCGGTCGAGCCCGAGGCGCGCCGCCGCGCCGTTCGAAAACGACTCGATCAGTACGTCGGCGCCGGCGAGCAACGCGTCGATGCGCGCCGCCGCATCGGGCGACTCGAGATCGAGTTCGAGCAGACGCTTCCCGCGCAGATAGGCGCGGTGGAAGTCGTCGGCAGCTCGACGCGCGTCCGGCACGACTTGAACGACGTCGGCGCCGAGGTCGGCGAGGATCTGTCCGGTCAGCAGTCCCCCGGCGTCGGCGAGATCGAGCACGCGTACGTGCCCGAGGATCACGTCACTGCGCGACATCGAGCGCCGCCACGCGCCGCTGCATCCACAACATCGCGCGCATCGTGACGTGCACGGCGTCGAGGTGGCGCTCGAAAGCGAACGCGTCGTAGATCGGGTCTTTGTCGAGCAACGCGCACTTCGTCTCGCCGCATCTGAATTCCACGTGGCGACCGAAGTTGTTGCCGGCACGGCCGTATTCGCCGAATTGCTCCGGATCGTCGGCCAGCTTCCAAAACGCCTGCCACGTCACCGGCAGACTGTCGATGCGGCGCTGCACCGCGAGCAGCGTCGCGCTCGCGGTGTCGCGCAGCAGGTCGTCGATGGTTTGGTTCGACGATTGCGTCTGCAGCAGATTCGCGCAGTCGATGTTCGCCGCCGCTTCCCTCAGCGCCCCTTCGTCGATCGGGTAGCCGTCGAAACGATCCGACAAGCTGAAGCGCCACCAGCGCGTGAAGTAGACCGGTACGACGTGCGCCGGCGACGTCATGTTCTGCAGGTAGTTGACGATGTAACCGAGGTCCGAATACCGATCGCTCATCTCCTTCGCACCGGCGATGTCGGTCTCCAACTGTTTGAAGTGGTCGTGCAGCCGCGTGTCGATCACCCACATCAGCGTCCGCTGCTGTTGGTCGGCGCGATCGTAGTAACCCCAACGGAACTGGCTGGACCATCCGCCTTGCGCTTGTTCGACGTCGCTCTTGACGATGTAGCGCACCTGCAACGGCGTCAGCCGCGGCAACGTCGAACCGTCGAGGCAACGGTTCAGCTGTTGGGCGGCGATGAATGTGAATTGCTGATGCAGATCCGGATCGTATGCGGCGGACGGCTCGCCGAGCAGAACGCCCGCGATGAGCGCGCAGCAGCCCATCGATCGCCGCCAGATGCGCATGATGCCGGAACCTCTCCCCACGCTGCGCCCACGCTCGCCGCGAAAAAGACGGTCGGCGTGGCTCCCCATTCGGATTGTTTTGCAATCGATGCTAGCACGATCGCACGCGCTGCCATCAGGCGCCGGCGCGGCCTTCGTGTCCGTATTCCCGAAGGGCAGTCATGCGTTCGACGCGCTCGCCGTCGTCGAGACGGGCGAGCAACTCGGCGACGGTGGTCGAGGTACCCGGCCACTGCAACTGCGGCGCGACCTCCGCCGCGGGTGCGAGCACGAAACGGCGTGTGGTCGCGCGCGGGTGCGGCAGGACGAACTGCGCGCCGTCGCGACGCTCGTCGCCGAACACGAGCAGATCGAGATCGAGCTCGCGCGGCGCGTTGCGCACCCACGGCGTCGCACGGCCGAACTCGCGCTCCAGCGCCTTGAGTTCCGCGAGCAGCGCATCCGGCGTGAGACCGGCGCGCGGTTCGAACCCGACCACCGCGTTGACGAAGTCGCTCGAGTCCGGCGGACAGTCGACCGGGCTGGTGCGCCACAACGACGAGGCGCGCACGTCGGCGGCGGCGAAACGCCGCAGACATTCGATGCTGCGCAGCACGGTGCGAATCGAATCGCCGCGATTCGAACCGATGCCGATCAGCACCATCGCAGCAGTCTCGCGACACCGCGCGCTCGCGCCGCGCCAATGCGACTCGTTCCGATCATCGCGACGCACGCGCGGCCCGCCGTCACGTTCGCGCGCTCGGCGTTCGGCGCGGCCGCGAAGTAGTAATCGGACATCGCCTTTGGCACACTCCGAACCCTTTCGGACACTTACAAAATCACATCGCGGAGGAGCGAGGGATGAAGGCAGCAGTACTACGTGAAGTCAACAAGCCGCTGGCGATCGAAGAGGTCAGCCACGGCAAACCGGGTCCGCGAGAGGTGTTGATCCGCACGGCCGCCGCCGGCGTGTGCCACTCGGACCTGCACTTTCAAAACGGTTCGTATCCGTATCCGCTGCCGTCGGTCCT
>DASRZO010000094.1:0-2180 GCA_035686405.1 Pseudomonadales bacterium
AGCCGTGTCCGGGCGTGAAATCGGTGAAGTAAAGCTCGCTGCCGAGCGTCTCGACGCCGTCCGGCATCGTCGGCTTGAACTCCGGCACGTCTTTCAGCGCCGCGCCCATGTAGTCGATCCACACCGGCACGGCGAGCCCGCCGCCGGTTTCGCGGTCGCCGAGGCTGCGCGGATTGTCGTAGCCGATCCATGCGATCGCGGCGAGCGAGTGCTGGTAGCCGGCGAACCACGCGTCGCGCGAGTCGTTCGTCGTGCCGGTCTTGCCGGCGAGGTCGCCGCGCTTGAGCACGTTGGTCTTCGCACCGGTGCCGCGCTGCGCGACGCTTTGCAGCAGGCTGTTCATCACGAATGCATTGCGCGCGTCGATTGCGCGGGGCGCATTCTTCTCCGCGACGAGCGGCTGCGCGCGGACGACGATGATGCCGTTCGGATCGGTCACTTCCGCGATCAGGTACGGATTGACGCGGTATCCGCCGTTCGCGAACACCGAATACGCGCCGGCCATCTGCAGCGGCGTGACGAGGCCCGCGCCGAGCGCCATCGGCAGATAGGCCGGGTGGCGTTCCGCATCGAAGCCGAAGCGCGTGATGTATTGCTGCGCGTATTTCGTGCCGATGTGGTTGAGGATGCGGATCGACACCAGATTGCGCGAGCGCTGCAGCGCGGTGCGCATCGACATCGGCCCCTCGAAGCCGCCGCCGTAGTTCTTCGGCTCCCACGGCTGGCCGCCGGTTTCCGCGGCGCTGAAATACAGCGGGCCGTCGTTGATGATCGTCGCCGGTCCCAGGCCCTTGTCGAGCGACGCGGAATAGATGAACGGCTTGAACGACGAACCCGGCTGGCGCCACGCCTGCGTGACGTGGTTGAACTTGTTCTTGTTGTAGTCGAAGCCGCCGACGAGCGCGCGGATCGCGCCGTCCTGCGGAACGATCGAGATGAACGCGCCTTCGACCTGCGGCAACTGCGTGACCGACCATTTGCCGTCGTCGCCTTTCGTGACGCGCACGATCGCCCCCGGGCGGATGCGGCGGTTCGGCTGCGCGTTGGCCGACAGTGCGCTCGCGGCGAAGCGCAGATTGTCGCCGTCGATCGTCGCGTTGCTGCCGTCGATGAACGCCACCTGAATCTGGCGCGGGCTCGCGTCGGTGACGATCGCCGCGACCAGCTCACCGTTGTCCGGGTGCTCGAGCAGCGCGTCGTCGATCGCCTGCTCGCGGTCGTCGGCGTTGTCCGGCAATTCGACGAACCCCTCGGGGCCGCGATAGCCGTGGCGCCGTTCGTAATCCATGATGCCCTTGCGGAGCGCGCGATAGGAGACCGACTGATCGGCGGAATCGATCGTCGTGATGACGTTGAAGCCGCGCGTGTAGGTTTCCTCGCGATACTGCGCGTACATCATCTGGCGCACCATTTCCGCGACGTACTCGGCATGCACGCTGTATTCGCGGCCCGTCCCCTTGACGACGAGCGGCTGCGCGATCGCTTCGTCATACTGCGCGCGCGTGATGAATTTCAGTTCGAGCATCCGCTGCAGGATGTAGTCCTGGCGCACCTTCGCGCGCTTCGGATTGACGACCGGGTTATATGCGGACGGCGCCTTCGGCAGGCCCGCGAGCATGGCCGCCTCGGCGAGCGTGATGTCTTTCAGATCCTTGCCGAAATAGACCCGCGCGGCGCTCGCGAAGCCATATGCGCGCTGCCCGAGATAGATCTGATTCATGTAGACCTCGAGAATCTGATCCTTCGTCAGCGCGTGCTCGATCCGGTAGGCGAGCAGCATTTCGTAGATCTTGCGTGTGTAGGTCTTCTCGCTCGACAGGAAGAAGTTGCGCGCGACCTGCATCGTGATCGTGCTCGCGCCCTGGGTCGCATGCCCGTTCGTCAGCGCGACCACGCTCGCGCGGAAGATCCCGGTGAGGTCGACGCCGCCGTGGTCGTAGAAGCGCGCGTCCTCGATCGCGAGGATCGCCTTCTTCATCGAGTCGGGGACGTCCCTGATATGGACGATGTCCCGGCGCTCCTCGCCGAATTCGCCGATCAGCACGTGGTCGGCCGTGTAGATGCGCAGCGGCACCTTCGGACGATAGTCCGTCAATACGTCGAGCGACGGGATGTTCGGCGACGCCACGACGAGCACATAGCCGAGAACGAGCCCGACGCTCACGATGAACCCCACGCAC
>DASRZO010000095.1:0-5794 GCA_035686405.1 Pseudomonadales bacterium
CCTACCGTTTGCGAGTCAGGAACGCGGATCGATACATCGGCGTCGATCACATCACGTACGTAGAGGTGATCGAGGACACGATCGCGTTGCAGATCTTTTTCAGCACCGACAAACCGCTGACGATCGCATTCGATACGGAAGAGGAGTGCAAGCGCGTGTTCATGGAACTCGGCGCCGCCATGGGCGGCGCGTCTCAGTAGCGGCCGTCTCGGCGCGAGAGCGCTTCAACCCGCGACAGTCGGCGGAGCGCCTTTCGATTTTCGATTGCGCAAGCGGATGGCGCAGAACGCTACGCCGACGCAGAACAACGACAGCGGTTCACCGTCGAGGCGATCGGCGATCGGTACGACGAAGAGCGACATGATCGATAACCCGATGATGACGACGATCGCAAGGCGCATCCGTACGACCTGTGCGTGATGATGCCCGTATTCTACGCGAAGCGGGTGACGCTCCGGTGACGCGCCGGCGAACGGCGAAATGGGCAATGCGTGGAATGTGGCGCGACCCCTCCGCTCGTCCCCCGAGACGCAACGAAACCGTTAGTGCGGCATCGGTATCGAATAGCGCTTCGAGCGGACGAAATCCTTGATCAACGCGCGCGCGCGAACGGGGTTCGCGTGGCGGATCAAATCGGTGAGCGTGTCCGACGCGATCAGAATCTACGCTGATGGCTCACCGGTGCCTCCGCGGCTGCGTTCGGTCGCTCAACTACGCGGAGCTTCGGCGTTTCCGTCGTGACGACAGGCGGATTGTTCAACGCGGGCTTCGTTGCGCGTTCAGCGCGAGTAGCGATTCACCTGGAATGTCATGAAGTCTTCGATGATCTTCTTGGCGTCGGCGGTGTCCTTGGAAGTCTTGAGCTGTTCGATCAGGGCTTCCGAGGCTTTGACGGCATCGGCGCGCGTTTTGAACGGCCCGACGTCGATCATCTCGCGCGTGGAGAAGTACCACGCACCGTTCGCTTGAATGAAGCGGTCGCTGCGGAAGTAGCGGCCGCCCGGCGGCTCCCCTTTTCTGCGCATGACCGCAGTGTAGTAGAAGGGGCCGACGTTCGCCCGTACGACTGTCCGACTCAGTCGAGTTGTCGGATGCGTTCGGCGAGCAATTCCGGATCGTTGCTGGTGATTTGGAAACAGCGCGCGTCGATGAGTCGTCGCAATACGACGTCGAGATGCGAGCGGTCCAGATCGACCGTCCACGCGTCGACGTGAGCGCCGTCACAGCCGACTTCGGCCACGAGATCGACGCCTGCATCGAGCGCTGCGAGGATCAGGTTCGCTTCCAGGTAATAGAAGGTGGCGGTCGGTGCGGTCGTTCGCGTGCGGAACGCGAGTGCGCGGAATCCGTCGGCGTCGAGCGCGTAGTCGCGTGGATAGAACGCGAGCGGATCGAAACCGGCGTGGAGGTTCGGAACCGCGGCGACGAATCGCCGAATGGTGCCCCAGTCGTATGCGCTCGCGATGTACGCGTCCGCACCGTCGCCGAGCATGCGCGCGAGCCGATCGAGGGCGGCATCGGACAGCACATCGACCCGCGCTTTGACGTCGAGCTGGACCAGCGCCGGCGCTGCGGCGCCGACGCGCGCTACGGTGTCGGCTATTTCGTCGAGGAAGAGCGGCCCCGCATCGAGTGCCGCGCCATCGCTACCTCGTTGGCGCAGGCGCTCGACCGCGGAACGCTCCAAAGCATCGACACGGCCGCTGCCCGTCGTCTCGCGATCGAGCTGCGCGTCGTGCAGACAGACGGCATGGCCGTCGCGAGTGAAGCGGATGTCGACCTCGCACGCGGCGCCGCATCGGAGCGCCGCGACGAGGTTGGTGCGCAGAAACGGCGCGTCCGACTTGCGTCGGCGCAGCATGTGCCACTTCAGCCGGACCCGGTTCTGCTCTATCGGCGGCACTCAGTTGCCGGCTGCGGGCGGAACCAACGGGATGGAACGCGCGATCGTGAAATCCTGCATCGCATCGAGCTTCTGCTCGGTCTGCATCGCCCGCGCGACGAGCGCGGCCGGCAGTACCTTCTGGAACTTCTTCACGTACTCTTTCTTCAGATCGAGCTTTTTCTGCGCGATGTCGAGGTACGTCGACGTCAAGGTCTTTGCGTCGGCGTCGGTCATGTGGTCGAAGTCGTTCGAGTACTTCTTCACGAGTTGCACGAAGCGATCGTTCTGGACGGCGACGGCGGCGCGATATTCGCGGTACACCGGCCAAAACGCGGTCGCTTGCGCTTCGGTCAACGGCAGGTTTGCAACGACCGTCGCCTGACGGCTCGCTTCCGTCAGCGAACGTGCGATTTGAATGTCACGGTCGAGCGTCGAGTCCGGCGTCGCGTCGGACGAATTCGCCGGAGCATCGGCGGCGAACGCGAGCGATGCGCTCAGCAACAAGATCGCGGCGGAGCAGATTTTTGTCGTTGTCATGGTCTTCGAGGTTCCTCTCGTGTGTGGACGGGGGGCGATGCTAGTCGGCTATAACGGCGTGCTCAAGGCGCGCGTTTTCGGGCAAGATGTCGCGCCATCGGAAGAGGATGGGGAAATGCGATCGAAAGCAACGCACGCGCGGCGATGCTCGTGACGGCGGCGCGAGCGCGCGGTCCTCACGTGCTTGGCGTGCCGAGCCTCGCGTTCGCATTACTCGGACTCGTGGCCTTCGGCGTCTTCGCGGTGAGCGTCTATGTCGAGGGCATCGGCATGGCGATCATCCGCGACCCGATCGGTTGGCTCGCGGATTTCGATCACGCCGCGGAAGCGGACGTCCTGTTCAGCGCATCGCAAGTGATGGCGGGACTGCTCGCGATCGCGATCACGGTGTCGGCGATCATCGTCGAGCTGGCGGCGAACCGGTACAACTATCGCATCACGTGGTTGTTCGTGCGTGAGCCGATCAACATCGCGGTGATGTCGCTGATGGTGGTGACGACGCTCGAGTGCATTTGGGTCGCCGTCAGCCGCGAGACGGGTGAAGTCGCGCGCGTGCCGGGCTTCGCGTTCGGCGTGACGCTGGCGCTCGTCACCGTCTGCTTGCTCGTGCTGTTGCCGTACTTCGCGTTCGTGTTCCGCTTCCTGTCGCCGCTGTCGATCATCGACAAGATCAAGGACGCGGCGTACCGCTACATCGAACGCGCGCAGCGCACGCCGACCGACGCGGTGAAGCGGGGCGTGCAAGACGCGATCGACGAGCTGCAGGACGTTGCCCGCAGCGCCACCGAACAGAGCGACCGCAGCATCGCGATGGCGTGCGTCAACGCGTTGTACGAACTCGTCGTCGACTACCAGGCGTTGCGGCCGCGGTTGCCGGCGGAGTGGTTCGCGGTGCGCGGTCCCGTCGCGGACGATCCGGACTTCGTGGCGCTCGCGCGCAGCGTGCTCGGCGAGATCGAAGCGCAGCGTGCCTGGCTCGAAGTGAAGGTGTTTCGCCAATACCTCGCGTTGATGGTGCACAGCGTGCCGCACGCGCGCGAGGTCGCGAACCTGATCGCGATCGACACCGGCCGTGTCGGCGTGCAGTGCGGCAAGACCGATCCGGAACTGCTCGAGTTGTGCATTCGCTGTTTCAACAGCTATCTGCGGACCGCGATCAACGCAGCCGACAACCGTACCTCGTACTACGTCATGAACCAGTATTGGTTGATGGCCGACGCGCTGATGCGCGCCGGGCTCGTACGGCCGGTGCTCGAGATCGCCGGCCACTTCAAGTTCTACGGCCAAGTCGCGCATCAGCGCGGCCAATCGTTCCTGTTGGAGGTCGCGGCCGGTGACGTAACGCGACTGGTCGAGTCGAGCCTCGACTGTGCACCGAATTTGGTCGACGACCTGCTCGCCGTCGTGCTCGATCTCGATCAGGAGATCCGCAGCGAGACGCAAGAGCAGAGTCTGCTCGGCGTCCGGCGGGCGCAGATTCAACTGGCAACGCTCTTTGCGGTGCGCGGCGACGCGACGCGTGCACAGCGATTGTGCGCCGACCTCGCGGGCGAGCGCATGGCGCGCCTCGAACGCATTCGGCGCGAACTCGAGAGCGAGAACCGGCCGCACTATTGGGAATTCACCGATCGCGGCGTCAACTTTGGTTACTTGTCGCCGGAGCGGCGCGGGCAACTCGCGATCGTGTTCGATTGGATTTCCCAACGACAGGGTCGTCAGGCGCCAAAGTGAAATTGTTGTAAGCGAGCCTTCCGTCGCGAGAACGCGCTGTTGTAGCATCGCTGCATTGAACGCAGACGAACGTTCGGAGAAGGCGGCGTCTGTATCGGGAGTCGCAGGAAGCAGCGTTCGCGTGGCGACTCCACGGGTCGGGTTCCAACGGTGTCTGGATAAACTCCTTGGTGATGGTTTGCTCTTCTTCTGTGCGGGGATTGTCATGCGTTCGAATGTCTCGGTGATCGCGAAGCGCCTCGGCGGTCGCGTTGCGGGTTTGGTGACGGTTGCAATCGCGTTGGCGGCATTCGCGCTGCCGGCAGCCGCGGGCGGAAACCAGAAAACGATCAGTTTGTCGGTGAGTCCCACGGCCCTGACGACCACGACGACGGTGGTCTACGCGACGATCACCAACACCGGTAATTCCACGGCCAATTCGTTCGAGGTCGATTGGAAGACCTCGCCGAACTTCGTCGTCACCGGCGCTTCGGCCGGCGGCGCGGCGGGAAGTTGTTCGACCGCGGGGCGGAGGGGGGCGGGATATTCGGGCTGCGTGTTCACCAAGCAATTGCCGGTGAGGACTTCGATCACGATCACGCTGACCGTGCAGGTCACCAATCCGTGCGCTCCGGTGTCGATCGACTGGTATGCATACGCGTGGACCGGCGCGCCCGGACCGGTGAGCCAGTCGTTCCAACTCAACTGCTCGAATCCCGTCACCAAAATCTCGGCGGCGACTTGCTCGGTCAATTTCGTGACGTCGCCGAAGGACGCGTTCGTCGATTCGACGATTACCGGCACCGCGCTGAATTCGACGGGTGCGCCGGTGACGGTGCAGTTGGTTCCGGCGTCGAGCGGGACGGCGGTTTCGGTGGTCGCATCGCCGGCGGCGTGCGCGACGGGTACCAGTCCGGTCACCACGGACGCGTCCGGTGTCGCGCAAATCGCGTTCGAGGGTGCTGCCGCCGGTGCGTGCACGCTCACCGCGTCGGCGGCCGGCTACGGATCGGTCGTCTCGCAGCAGTTCACGGTCGTACAGCAGGCCGGTGATCTCGACTGCCCCGGCGGCGCGAACGCATTCGGAACGACCGGTGCCAACGGACTCTCGCTCAACGGCTCACGGCTGGACAACGTGAGCGATCCAACGACGGACCCGGCGGGCTCGGCACCGCCAGCGTGCGTGGTGGTTCCGTACATCGTCTCGGCGACGTGTCCGACCGGCGTGACCGGCACGTGCACGAACTTCGTGTACGACCCGCTGAACCAGGGCACGCACATGGGGTTCGCGTTCCATTGGAAATGGCCGCTCGAACCGATTCCGCCGAACGGCGGCGTCGACGCCATCGCGCCGACGTTGCAGTTCTTCATCAACGGCAACCCGGTCGGGGTCGACCTGGATCTGTGTCCGGAGATCGGTCCGCAGTACGACAGCAATGGCAATTTGACGGGTATCGATCCCACCAAACCGCCGTTCGACCAGGATTCGTCGGTACCCGGTACCCAGGCGGGCTGCTTGATCACGCGCACGATCCAACAGGTCGGCTACAAAGTGCAGGTCATCGAAGACGCCTACGTCCAAGGCGACTACGCGGCGCGCCGAAACTGACGACAGTGCGCCGACCGCGGCGACGCGGTCGGCGCAATGCAGTGGCAATCGGC
>DASRZO010000096.1:0-6523 GCA_035686405.1 Pseudomonadales bacterium
TAGCCGTTCGCTTTGACGACGGCGCCGCACTCCGACGGCGCCGCCTTCGATTTCAGCGTGTGGTAGTTGCGCGCGAGCGCGCCGAGGTCGACCGTCAGGCGGCTCGCCACCGCGGCCCTCGCAGCGTCATTTCAGAGAGCGGATGTAGACGACCACGTTGTTGATCGCCTGGTCGTTCGCGAGCATCGCGGCCATCGGCTTCATCTGTGCGCCGTACGCGTCCTTCGGATTGGCGCCGCGTACGCCGGTCTTGTAGTTCTGCAATTGTCGGACGAGATACCAGTCGTCCTGATCGGCGAGCTTCGGCGCGTTCAATGCGGGATTGCCTTCGCCCTTCTGACCGTGGCACGCCGCGCACGTGGCATACAGCTGCTTGCCGACGTTCGCGTCGCCTTGCACGGTCGCCGGCGGCGGCGGTGCGGTCAGCGTGCCGACGTACGCGACGACGTTGTCGACCGCCGCGTCGGTCGCGAGCGTCATCGCCATCGGCCGCATCTGCGCGCCGTAAATGTCGCCGGCGCCGCCGCGAATGCCGTCTTTGAAATTCTGAATCTGCCGCTTCAAATACCAATCGAACTGCCCGGTGAGACGCGGCGCGTTCATCGATTGATTGCCCGCACCCGCCGGACCATGGCATGTCGAACACACCGTGTACGCGCCTTTGCCCGCAGCAACGTCCGCCGCCTGTGCCGACAAGGCGAACAGCGCACTCGCACACCACACGAAACCCGCGACCCAACCCATTTGACGCAATTTCAAAGCAACCTCGAATCTCATTCGTCTGTTGTCGTTCTTCCAAACCGAAACCTAGACCGCCGCGCGATCTCGCGGTTCCGAGACTTCTGCGAGCCAACCTATACGAGGAGGTTCAGCCCTTCGCCCAACGCCACAAGAAGCTGAGCCACGAGGCTCCGTCCTTGCCGCGTCGTTCGCGTTGGCGTCGATCCGGATCTTCACCGTCTCGGCGCGAATGCAGAGCGAGCAACCGGTGATTACCCCGACGTCGATCCTTCGGCGTCCGGCGGTCCTCTCCTGAACGGGCTTCCGGTTGTTCGCGCGTGTCGATAATCGACTGTTCGTCCATTAATCATCGTTCCACCCGCACGAGCCCCTAATATATCGATCCATCGTCGAAAGTACATGCTCGCCAACAACTTGCGCGCGGCGCCTCCGAACTTGCATGCAGCGCTTTTAAGCGGCATCGTCGCGCTCCACCCGATACGAGCATCTGCATGAAGATCGCAGTCGTCACCGGCACGAGCACCGGCATCGGATTCGCGACCAGTCTGCATCTCGCGGCGAACGGCTATCGCGTGTTCGCCGGCATGCGAAATCTCGGCAAAGCCCAACCGTTGCGCGATGCCGCAGCGAAAGCCAACGCTGCGATCGACGTGATCGAATGCGACGTAACGTCGCAAGCCTCGTGCGATCGCGCCTTCGCGCACGTCGCGTCGCACGGACCGATCGACGTACTCGTCAACAACGCCGGCATCGGCGGCGCGTCGCCGCTCGAACTCACGCCGGAGGACGAACATCGCGCGATGTTCGAGACCAATTACTTCGGCGCGGTGCGTTGCATTCAAGCGGTGCTGCCGAGCATGCGCGAACGCAAGTCCGGCGCGATCGTCAACATCACGTCGATCGCAGGCCTCGTCGCGACGCCGAATCAGATCGCGTATTCGGCGTCGAAGTGGGCGCTCGAGTGTCTCGGCGAAGCGCTCGCCCACGAGTTGTACCGTTTCAACGTCCGCGTCGTGAACGTCGAGCCCGGCGTGATCATGACGAGCATCTTCGAGAACTCGAAGGAGACGACGCGCTACGACAAGGCGTCGCCGTATCAACCGATCATGCGACGCAACGGCAAACTCTTTGCTGCGGGTTTCAAAGTCGCAGCACAACCCGATCAAGTCGCGCGCACGATCCTCGAGGCGATCACGACGAACGACTATCGCTTGCGTTGGCCGGTCGGCAATGACGCGGTCGGATTGGCGAACGGCCGACCGAAGATCACGGCAGAGGAGTGGGTCCGCATGGGCGGCGATCTCAGCGATCAGGAATACAACGATTGGTATCGTCAGCGTTTCGGCATCACGCTCTGACCGCGGCGCGCGCAGACAATCCGACCGCCGAGAATCCGAACGACCCTGACAACCCGAACAGTCGCTGACGGCGCACATAGGGTGCGCCGACTCGAACAGATGGACAGGACAACACCATGGCGATAGTCATCAGCGGTGTCGGCGAATGGACGCCGCCGTACACGATCACCAACGCAGAGCTCGTCGAGAGCTACAACGCGTATGCCGATCGGTACAACGCGGCCAACGACTCCGCGATTGCACGCGGCGAGCTCGAAGCCAAACCGCATTCGAGCGCCGAGTTCATCGAGAAGGCGTCCGGCATCAAGAGCCGCTTCGCGTACCAGAAGGACGGCATCCTCGATCTCGACTGCATGCGGCCGCGCATCGCACGCCGCCGCGAAGACGAACTGTCGCATCAAGGCGAAATGGCGTTGCACGCGGCGCAACGCGCGCTCGCCGCGGCGAACAAAAGCGGCGCCGACATCGACATGGTGATCGTGTCGTGCGCGTACACGGAGCGCTCATACCCGGCGATCGCGATCGAA
Source organism: Pseudomonadales bacterium (assembly GCA_035686405.1). GTDB lineage: Bacteria > Pseudomonadota > Gammaproteobacteria > Pseudomonadales > Azotimanducaceae > DATJGR01. The sequence goes on from DASRZO010000096.1 coordinate 2,627, forward strand.
GTGCAGCACGCGCTCGGCATCGCCGGCTTCGGCTTCGACATGCTGGTCGCGTGCTCGGCCGCGACGTTCGCGCTGCAGCGCGCATACGACGCGCTCGCCGCCGGCAGCGCGCGCGGCGTACTCGTGATCAATCCGGAGCTGACCTCGCCGCAAGTGAACTACTGCGACCGCGACAGCCACTTCATCTTCGGTGATGTCGCGACCGCGGTCGTACTCGAAGACGAGCGCACCTGCACCGCGCCGCACAGCTACCGCATCCTCGGCACGCGTGCGATCACGCAGTACTCGAACAACATTCGGTCGAACTTCGGTTACGTCGCGCGCGCGGAGGGGGGCGATCCATACGATGCGGAACGCCTGTTCCACCAGAACGGCCGCAAGGTGTTCAAGGAAGTCTGTCCGATGGCGGCCGACCATCTCGAAGCGCAAGTCGCTGCGGTCGGTTTGACGGTCGAAGACATCCGCCGCTGGTGGCTACACCAGGCGAACCTCAACATGAACCAGTTGATCACCCGCAAACTGCTCGGCACGGATCCGACCGACGACGTCGCGCCGATCGTGCTCGACCGCTATGCGAACACCGCGTCCGCCGGTTCGATCATCGCGTTCGCGCATCACCACGAGGATTTGCGCGCGGGCGACTACGGTGTGATTTGTTCGTTCGGCGCCGGCTATTCGATCGGCAGCCTCGCGCTCCAGAAGCGCTGAACGCCGCGACGTCGGCCGACGCGCCACAGGCGCGCAACATATCGGAAGGGCGGACGCTGCGCCGACGCCGCCGACACGACACCCCGGATTCGACGACGCCGTCCGTGCTCGAAAAGAGGGCGGCCGCAGCCGCCCTCTTCCGTCACGACCGTCGGATCACAGCGCGAACGCGCCGGAGCGCAACAGATAGGCAAAGTCGCGCCGCTGATCTTCGTTCAACAGCTCGAAGATCCGTCGCATCGCGGCCAACAGCTCCTGATTGAGCGCGTCGGTCGCGCGCGTGCGCATCGACAGCGCCGACCCGGCCCGTTCGGCATCGAACGCCGCCGCCGAGAACACCGCGGCGATTTCCGACGTCGATCGGTCGCGATCGAGCCGCGCCTGGGTGTACGCGGTCTTCAACTTGTCGAGCACGTCGACGACATCGCGGATCTGCGCGTCGGTCAGATTCAACTTCCACGCGAGCTGCCGCAGCGGCCGACGCATACCGAATGTCGGTCCATCGGACCAACTGAACATCGACTGCCGCAAGGATTGCCGCGCGCCGTCGCCGCGCGCCGCACCGGCATCGCCCGGCTGCGTCGCGTAGTGCCAACAAGCGGCTGCATAGGCGTGTCGCCACGCACGATGGGACATGAACATCGTTTCCTCCTTCACCGAGGCTGAGCGCTCCCGGTGGGTTGCAAGGTGCGGGCAACATGCCGCGCACCGCTCGATCATATTCCCGCGGTCGCGAACCGGTCGAGCGACCGGATCGCCGCACGGAAAAAATGATCTCGCGTTGCTAACGCCCGCCTAAAGGGGACGAGCGTCGAACCGACGTTCAAATTGCCAAGGTCGGCGCCAAACTGATACCGTGCACCCGGACGTCGCCGCATGCCAAATTGGGGTTCCTCGATGATTCGCCGCCTAGTCGCCGTCGTGCTCTTGGCCGTCACCGCGTACGCGTCGGCCGACTACGAATACCCGTACCAGAATCCCTACCTCGCGACGGTGATGGGCACACCGGACTCGGTGAAGGCGTCGGTCCCCGACACCATTCCGCTGAAGAAGCGTTATCTCCCGCAGATCGAAGGTCGCAAGATTCCGGACGCGCTCTGGTACGGGGCGCGCCTCGACTACGTGTACGCGAAACAGAAGGGGCCGGCGCCGCTCGTGTTCGTCATCGCCGGCACCCGTGCCTCGTGCGACAGCGAGAAGAACCAATTCCTGATGCGCGCGCTCTACGCCGCGGGCTTCCACGTCGTCGGCATCACGTCGCCGACGTATCCCACGTTCGTGATCGCGCAGTCGACGACGATGGTACCCGGCGAACAGCGGATGGACGCCGCCGACATCTACAACGTGATGCAGAAGGCCTGGAACGAAATCGGCCCGGGCATGAAGGTGACGTCCTTCTACCTGACTGGCTACAGCCTCGGCGCGACCAACGCCGCATTCGTGTCGCTGCTCGACGAGGACAAGAAGGTCTTCAAATTTCAGAAAGTGCTGCTGTTGAATCCGTCGGTGCAGCTCTACAACTCGATCTCGAAGCTCGACCGCTTCCTCGAGAACATTCCGGGTGGCGTCGACAACTTCAACAAGATGTTCCACCGCATCGTCAATCAACTCGGCACGGCCTATAAGCGTTCGACCAACGTGTCGTTTTCGCCCGATCTGATCTTCGACGCGTTCAAGGAGAATCCGCCGAGCGACGAAGAACTCGCCGCGTTGATCGGTATCTCGTTCCGGCTCTCTGCGTCGGCCCTCGTATTCACCTCCGACGTCATGACGAACTACGGCTTCATCAAACCCGCGAACGAGGTCTTGACGCGCAACACCAAGATGGACGACTTCGCGCAGGTGAGTCTGCGCGTCGGCTTCACCGACTATTTCCACGAATACGCATGGCCGTTCTACGAGAAGACGACGCCGATGAAGACGCGCGCGGAGTTCGCGACCTATCAGGGTCTGCAGTCGATCCAGGACTATCTCATCAGCGCACGCAAGGTCGGCGTCGTCGACAATCACGACGATGTCATTCTCGCGCCCGGCGAAATCGACTTCCTGATCAACACGTTCGATACCCGCGCGAAGATCTTTCCGTACGGCGGACACCTCGGAAACATGGAAGAGCGCGACTACACCGCCTACGTCGTGGACTTCTTCAAACGATGAAAACGTCAACCGTCAACGCGACTACGATCGCACTGCTGTTGCTGACGACCCTACTGAGCGGCGGCTGCAGCACCGCGCCGTCGAAGCAATCCGGTCAACCGCTGTCGGCGCCGTATTACGAGCGCGACCGGATGATGATCAACGACACCGACGCGCCGCTCGAGATCAACGATCCGTGGGAAGGCATGAACCGGTCGATCTACCGGTTCAACTCGTACGCAGACAAGTACTTCCTGAATCCCGCGGTCAGCGCCTACAACTTCGTGTTGCCCGGATTCGTCCGCAAAGGCATCAGCAACTTCTTCACGAACCTCGACAACATCCAGACCGTCGTCAACGAAGTGCTGCAGCTGCACGGCGGCTCCGCGCTGCAGACGACCGGCCGGCTGCTCGTGAACACCACCATCGGCATCGGCGGCTTGTTCGACGTCGCGACGCCGCTCAGGATTCCACAGCATTACGAAGATTTCGGCCAGACGCTCGGCCGTTGGGGCGTGCCGACGGGACCGTACCTGGTGTTGCCCCTGTACGGTCCGTCGTTCGCGCGCGATGCGGGCGGCAAGGTGGTCGATGCAGAGGTATTCAACACGATCGATCCGCTGCAGCTCGACGACGTCAACGAAGGCTACACGTACGCGTACTACACGTTGCTCGTGCTGAATACGCGCGCGACGACGTCGTTCCAGTATTACCAGACCGGGTCGCCGTTCGAGTACGAGCTCGTGCGTCTGCTTTGGGCGACGAAGCGCAAATTGGACATCGAGAAGTACTGACGCCATGCACATCGAACATCGCTCGCGTTTGCTGACGGCTCTACTGGGGCTCGCGCTGCTGTTGCAGGCGTGCGCCGCGCCGCAGCCGACGAACCCGCCGGTCAAGGCGCTGCCGCAGAGCAACGTGCCGATCAAGATCGGCGTGACGACGTCGCTGACCGGATCGCTCGCGGACTTCGGGGCTTTGCAGCGCAACGGCATGAAGATGTGGGCCGACGACGTCAACGATCGCGGCGCGCTGCTCGGCCGGCCGATCGAA
>DASRZO010000097.1:0-8108 GCA_035686405.1 Pseudomonadales bacterium
GTCAAACACGCCGCGCGCGCAATGAAGCGTGCCGGCGGCGGCAGCATCATCAACACCGCGTCGGTCGCGGGATTGCGCGGCGGCTACGGTCCGCACGTGTATAGCGCGATGAAAGCGGCGGTGGTGTCGCTCTCTCGCAGCGCTGCGCTCGAACTCGGCGCCGACGGTATTCGCGTGAACGCGATCTGCCCCGGTTTCATCGCGACCGCGATCTTCGCGGGGCAACGCAACTGGAGCTACGAGACGCGCCAGCGCTTCATCGGCGAGCTCGAACGTTTTCCCGCGACGACGCCGATCCGCCGCGCCGGGCTCGGTCCCGACATCGCGGCGATGGCGCTGTATCTCGCGAGCGACGAGTCGACGTTCGTCACGGGCCAGCAATTCGTCGTCGACGGCGGCTTGATGGCCGGCAATCCGCCGGACCCGACGCGCCGCAGCGGTATTCAGGAACTCGCGGATCGGTTCGAAGCGGAGTAGGGCTACCGATCCGCCGCGCGCCGGCACGTGCGGTCGAGATAGTCCGCGAGGTGCGCCGTCAGATCCATCGCGTCGTCCTCGGCGCCGTGGATAAAGCTCGACTTGCGCCGACGCATGAACGTGAGCCCCATCGCGTACATCCCGGGCGCATCGACGACGCCGCCGTCGTGGCGCAACCGGCCCTTGGCATCGAGCACAGGCACGTCGAGCCAACGGTAGTCGGGCACGAATCCGGTCGCCCACACGACCGAGCGGATCGTGCCAACGTCCAGACTGAGGCGCGGCGACGGCTCTACGAACGTCGGCGCGGGCCGCTCCGCGGGTGCGACCGCGGCGACGCCTTCCGCTCGCGCGATCCATGCGTCGATGCGGTCGAGCAAACGCCGCATCTTCAGATCCGCCATCGCGCAGTCGTTGCGCAACGAGCCGGAGAATTGCGCCTTGCCGGCGCTGATGCCGACGAACCGGCCGACGATCTGTACGCCGCGCGCCCGCAACGCGTTGAGGTCGAGATCCGCGCGCGTCGGCGAACCGATCAACTGCGGCGACGGCACGCGGCGCGCCCGAGCGATGTCGTCGACGACGTCGTAGCGCTCGTCGAGCACGCCGACGGCGTCCATCCAGCGCTGGATGTCGAGCCCGCGATACGTGCGCGGCAACCGCACGTGGCTGCCGACCGCGAGTGTCACCGCGCGCCCGGAGCGGCGAATTTCGTCGGCGAGCTGCACCCCGGTCGCGGACGCGCCGACCACCAAGACGCCGCCCGGTTCGAGCTGTTCGGGATTGCGATAGGACAGCGGCGTCGTCGACGCGATCGTCCGCGGCAACGCCGCGCCGACCGCCGGCACGCGGGCGACGTTGCACGCGCCGCTCGCGAGCACGACCGCCATGCACCGCCATTCACCTTGGTCCGTCACGATCGAATAACCGGCGCCTGACGGGCGCACGGAGGTGACGGCAACGCCGGTGCGTACCGGCGCGTCGATGCGACGCGCATAGTCGGCGATGAAATCGCCCGCCTGCGCCGCCGTCATGAAGCCGTCGGGATCCGGCCCGGCGTAGCGGCGGCCCGGCAATCGCGTCTGCCAATTCGGCGTCAACAACTCGAGCGATTCCCATCGCTCCGTTCGCCACGAGTTCGCGACCACGCCGCGCTCGAGCACGACGTGGTCGATTCCGCGCAGCGACAGGCAGTAGCTCATCGCGAGGCCGGCGTGGCCCGCACCGATGACGACGACGTCGGCGGTGCGAGCCGACACGCGGTCGGCGGGACGCAGTCCGCGGATCACAGCACTTCGACGGTGACGTTCGTCGGGTTCGTGACGATGTCGAACACCGCCGAGCGCTTTTGCGACTGCGCGACGAGCGCTTCGATGTCGTCGCGCGACGCGTCCGCGTCGATCTCGAAGCGCACCGTGATGCCGTCGAAGCCGTTGCGCACGTCGGCGTCGACCCCGAGGATGCCGCGCAGGTCCATCGCGCCTTCGAGCGTCGCCTTCACCGAACGCAACTGGATGTTGCGGTTTTGCGCGACGCTCGCGACGCCGGCGGTCAAGCAGCCGGCGAGCCCGACCAGCACGTACTCGACCGGTGTCGCGCCGTGATCGTCCGACGCGAACACCTCCGGATGGTCCGCTTCGAAGTTGAACGTCGTGCGGTGCTTCTGTTCCGCGCCGAGTCCGAAAAAGTCCTCGACCGTCGAGCGGCTGTGCGTGCCGTTCACCCAGTCGCACGTCGCCCGCCAGCGAAACTGCGCGGCCGGCGGTGCCGCCGTCAGCGCCTCGCGTGCCTGCAGCAGCGCATCGACGTTGACGCCGTTCTTGGCTTTCGCCGCATTCGTAATCGTTGCCATGTTCATTCCTTCCTCGTGATGTCGGTTCCTAGAGATGGCGCCGGCCGTTCGACCACGGACTGACCGGATGCGTGCACTGTGCCGACGGCACGTTGGATGCACCGTGTGAACGAGCGTGGAAATTGCACCGCTCGCGGTGCGCGACGATTCCACGTGCAACCCCACGCCCGCTTCCTCGCCGACGCAGGAAGGTGCTCGGCAACGCTCGAACCGAGCGCTGAACCGCCCCGTGAACCGGGCAATGAACCGCGCAATGAACCGAGCAACGAACAGCGCGATGAATCGCGCAGGAGATCGAACCACCATGGCCCGCTACTCGAGCATCCTCGACACGATCGGCAACACGCCCATCGTGCGTCTCTCCAAACTCGCGCCGGCCGGCGTCAACGTGTTCGTGAAAGTCGAAGCGTTCAACCCGATGGGATCGGTGAAAGACCGGATGGCGCGCGCGGTGATCGAACGCGCCGAAGCGTCCGGCGAACTTCGACCCGGCCAAACCGTCATCGAAGCGACCAGCGGCAACACCGGCATCGGCCTCGCGATGGTCTGCGCGCAGAAGGGTTATCCGCTGGTCGTCACGATGGCGGAGAACTTCAGCATCGAGCGCCGCAAGCTGCTGCGCTTTCTCGGCGCGAAAGTCGTCCTGACGCCTGCCGCCGAGAAAGGCACGGGCATGCTGAAGAAGGCGATCGAACTCGCCGACCGCCACGGCTACTTCCTGTGCCGCCAATTCGAGAACGAAGCGAACGCCGACGTGCACACGGCGACGACCGCGCAGGAAATCTTGCGCGACTTCGCCGGCGACAGACTCGACTATTGGGTGTCGACGTTCGGCACCGGCGGCACGATCAAGGGCGTCGCGCGCGCACTGAAAGCGGCGCGGCCGGAGACGCAGATCGTCGCGGCCGAACCCGACAACGCACAGCTGCTCGGCAGCGGCATCGCGCAGCCGGTCGACGCCGCCGGCGCACCGAACGGCAGCCATCCGCGATTTCGCCCGCACGTCGTGCAAGGCACGAGTCCCGACTTCATCGCGAAGCTGACGAGCGACGCGGTCGCGGCGGGTTCGATCGACCGCATCGTCGCGGTCGCCGGCGACGACGCGCTGCGGACCGCGCGCGATCTCGCGACGCGCGAAGGCATCTTGGCCGGCATCTCGAGCGGCGCCGCGCTCGCGGCGGCGCTGTCGATCGCTCGCGAAGCGTCGCCCGGGACCAACATCGTCTGCATGCTGCCGGACACCGGCGAGCGCTATCAGTCGACGGTGTTGTTCGAGCACATCGGCGAACACATGAACGCCGAAGAGCTCGCGCTCTCGAACTCGACGCCGGGCTTCCGCTTCGAGATCGCAACGGTCGCGCCGAAGGCCGCGACCGCACCGGCCGTCGTCGCCGCGCCGCTGGACGCCGACGCGACGCACTTCGTCGACGCAACGATCGCGGCACGACCGGTCGTGATGTTCGCGCTCGAGTGGTGCGAGTTCTGCTGGTCGGTGCGCAAGTTCTTCGCCGCGGTCGGTGTGCCGTACACGAGCGTCGATCTCGACTCGGTCGAATATCAACGCGGCGACCGCGGCGCGAAGATCCGCGCGGTCCTCGCGCAGCGCACCGGCGAAGCGACCATCCCGCAGATCTACATCGGCGGCGAGCGCGTCGGCGGTTGCACCGCGCTCTTCGACGCATACGCCAACGGCAGCGCGCAGCGGCTGTTGCAGCGCGCCGGCATCACGCGCGCGTTGCCCGCGCTCGATCCGACGACGTTCCTGCCGAAGTGGCAGCACCCGCGCCACGCCGCGAACGGAGACCGCCGATGAACGACGACGGCGTTCCGGTCATCGACCTCGGTCGCGGCGGCGTCCATTGCGCGGTCGACGCCGCGTGCCGCGACTGGGGCTTCTTCCAAATCGCCAACCACGGCATCGCGGCGCGCGTGATCGAGGACATGACTACGCAGATGCGCGCGTTCTTCGCGCAATCCCCCGCCGTAAAGCGCGCGATCGAGCGGTCCGAGGACAACTCGTGGGGCTATTACGACCGCGAACTGACGAAGAACACGCCCGATTGGAAGGAGGTCTTCGATTTCGGCGCCGAGCCGACCGGTTCGTTCGTACCGCGCTGGCCCGCCGAGCTGCCCGAGTTCAAGGCGGCGCTGCTCGCGTACTTCCGCGCGTGCGAGACGGTCGCGCTGCGGCTGTTGCGTGTGTTGTCGGCGAACCTCGGCATGTCGTCGCACGCGCTCGACCGGCACTTCGTCGGCCGCCACTCGAGCTTCATGCGGCTGAACCACTACCCCGCGTGCCCCGAGCCCGAGCGTCCGATCGGTCTAACGACCCCGACGAAGGGGCACATGGGCGTCAACTATCACACCGATCCCGGGGCCGTGACGCTGCTGCTGCAGGATGCGCAGCGCGGCCTGGAGGTCTTCCACGACGGACACTGGTTCGTCGTCGAACCGCGGCCGGACACGCTGGTCGTCAACATCGGCGACATCGCGCAGGTCTGGTCGAACGACCGCTATCGGGCACCGCTGCACCGGGCGTTCGTGAACCCTGCCGCGGATCGCTACAGCGTCGCGTTCTTCCTGTGCCCGAATCACGCGACGACCTACGCGCCGTTGCCGTCGACGGTCGACGCGCAGCGCCCGCCGCGCTATCGCCCGATCAATTGGGGCGAGTTCTACGCGCGCCGGACGCTCGGCGACTACGCCGACCACGGCGAAGAGATTCAGATCAGCCAATTCCGCATCGGCGGTGCAGCGTGAGCTTCGTCGAGACGATCCGCGCCAAGGACGCCACCGGCGACGTCCGCGCGATGTACGAGCGGCAGCAGCGCGCATGGGGCTACGTGCCGAACTACGCGAAGGTGTTCAGTCTTCGTCCCGACGTGCTCGCGGCGTGGGCGAATCTGATCGCGGTGATTCGCGCGCCGGTCGATCGGCGCACGTTCGAGTTGGTGACGTTTGCGGCCGCGAACGCGCTCGGCAGTTCGTCGTGCTCGCTCGCGCACGGAAAGATCCTCAGCGAGAACCATCTCTCCGCCGGAGACGTCGCGGCGATCGCCGCGGAACGCGACGACGCGGCCGACCTGACCGACGCCGAGCGCGCGATGCTCCGGTTCGCGCGTGCGTTGATTCGAAACGCATCGGCGGTGACGCAGGCGGACGTCGACGCGATGCGCGCGTGCGGAATCGCCGATGCGCGCATCGTCGACGTCGCGTGCATCGCCGCCGGTCGCGCATTCTTCGCGAATCTCCTCGACGCGCTGGGATGTCTGCCGGACGCGGCGCTCGGCGACCTGGCGCCCGAACTCGCCGCCGCGCTGACGTTCGGCCGTCCGGTCGATCGTGCACCGCCGGAGACGCTGGATCTCGCGCCGGCGACCTGACGACCACGTTAAGGCGGCTCAACGCGCCTCGGCGACACGCTCCGGGAATTCCCGCTCGACGATCGCGAGGAACCGCTTCGCCGCTTCGGACAGCGGTTTGTGCTTCTTGTAGTAGATGCCGACCGTGCGGCGAATGACGCCGAATTCGAGCGCCGGTAAAGCGACGAAACCGTCCAGTTCTCCGAGTAGCCGGTCCGACAAGAACGTGACGCCTTTACCGGCTTCGAGCAGCGCGAGGCGCAGTTCCAGATGGCTCACTTCCCAGACGCTCGCGAACCAATCGCGCAGCCGCTCGTGACCGGGCCGCTTCGTCGCCTCGTCCAGATACGACGTGATCAGCGTGACCTCGCCGAGCACCTGCAGCGGATCCGCGATCAATTGCTCGAAGCGCGGATGCGACCGGTGCGCGACCAGCACGCGCTGCTCGTCGAAACACCCTCGCACGACGAAATGTCCTGGCATCTGGTGCTGGAACGGGCCGAACCCGAGCTCCCAGCGGTCTTCGTCGACGCCGTAGACGATCTCGCGGCTCGGCGCGACATCGAGCTTCAACCGTGTCAACGGGTTGCGTTCGCAGAATTTCAGCAACAGCGATTTCGCGTGGAATTTGTTGACGAGGCTGTTCATCGCCATGTTCAGCGTCGACAACGCGCCTTGACGTATCTGTTGGATGTCTTCGAGCGCATTGCGCTCTTCGTTGAGTACGGTCTGCGCGTAGCGGAAGAGCCGTAGCCCCGCTTCGGTCAGATGCGGCACGCGGCCGCGCACGAGCAGCGCGGTATTCAATTTGTGTTCGAGACCGGCGATCGCTTGGCTGACCGCGGATTGCGAGACGTGCAGGCGTTCGGCGGCGCGGCTGAAGCCGCCCTCCTCGACCACCGCCGACAACACCCGTAGCTCGTGCCGCTCGATCTGCATCGCACCCCTCGACGCCGACTACAACACAAACCCGCACGCGCGCACCACTTATCGAACGATCAGCGCCGCTTAACTATCAGCGCGGATGGAGCGGCGAATAAGCCGGACGCGCTCGCGCCGACATCCCGGACCGGCGTAGTTTGGACCTCGGGTGTTGACGACAAACGAGCGGGTGAGCCATGCGTCAGAAAATGTCGATCGAAGTTCCGAAGGGCCTCGAAGGCGTCGAGGTCGACGTCACGAAAATCTCATTGGTGGACGGCGAGCGCGGGCGCTTGAGTTACCGCGGCCACGACGTGTCGGAGTTGATCGACTGGCCGTTCACGCGCGTCGTGCTGCTGGTGCTGACCGGTAACGATCCGTCGAACGCCGAACGCCGCGCGTTCGAGACCGCGCTCGCGCGCGCCGCGGCGTTGTCGGACTCGGACGCCGCGCTGCTCACGCTCGCTGCGCAAACGCCGACGCACCCGATGGCGGTACTGCAAGGCCTGATTCCGCTGCTGTCGAAGACCGCCGAATTCGCCGACTACGGCGACGCCGCGCACGGCTTCACGGTCGCGGCGAAACTGCCGGCGCTGATCGCGGGCCTGCACCGCCTGCGCAGCGGGTCGACGCTGCCGCCGCCGAACGCCGAACTCGATCCGAACGCGCGCTTTCTCACACAGATGGGATTCGAGTCGAACGCCGAACTCGCGCACGCGTTCAACGTCACGCAGATCCTGCAGATCGAACACAGCTTCAACGCGAGCACGTTCGCCGCCCGCGTCGTCGCGAGCACGCTCGCGCCGGTCGAGAACGTGTTGGCCGCGGCACTCGGCGCATTGCACGGCGCGCTGCACGGCGGCGCCGACCAAGCGGCGCTCGAGACGGCGCTCGAGGTCGGCGATCCCGACAACGCGCCTGCGTTCGTCGACGAGAGTCTCGCGCGCGGCCGCAAGATCATGGGCATGGGTCACCGCGAATATCGCGTGCTCGATCCGCGCGCCCGCTTCGTGAAAACGTTGGCGGCGACATTGTCGAAAGGCACGTCGCTCGAAACGTTGTACGCGACGCTCGAAGCGATCGAAGCGAACATCAATCAACGAATGGCCGAGCGCGGCACCGAGCTGCACGCGAACCTCGAGTTCTACAAAGGGATCGTTTATCGCGCCGCGGGCCTGCCGGTGGATTACTTCACCGCCGCCTTCGCGATGGCGCGCGTGTACGGCTACCTCGCGCACTTCATCGAGAGCCGGATCAACAACCGCATCATCCGGCCGGCGGCGCGCTACATCGGCGCTACGCCCGTATGAAGGTGCGTGGCGGCGGTTCAACCAACGCCGTTGGTCGAGGTGTGTCCGAGGCGCGGCATTCGGTTCGCGGGACACGCTGCAAGTACATCCCTTGTATGTTGCGGAATGGCTAGTATCGAGTGGCCCTTGACGGGTGGTGCGTGAGAGATCGTTACATCCCTTGAGCTTCGAGCTCGTGCTACAGCC
>DASRZO010000098.1:0-3579 GCA_035686405.1 Pseudomonadales bacterium
GGTCGGTATGTAGATCGAACGTCAGTGCACGCGCGCTGCCGAGCGTCGTGCCGAGCGTGCCGGTGATGATCGAGCCGCCGTAGTGCAGTTCGAGGTTGGCGAAATCGATGCGTTGCTTGGTCGCCTTCGCATCGAAGGTTGCGAACGACGGGCCGAATTCGAGGCGCGCCTTCGATAGATCGATCGTCGATGTGCTCGCATCGACGCTCGCATTGCCCGTGAATTTGAACGTCGGTCCGGCGGCAGGCCCGTCGGTACCTTCGCCGAAGATGCCGCTGAGATCGATATCGCCGATTTGCCAATGCGTGAGTGCGGTATCGAACGTCACGTTCGCGGCGATGGTCAGAGGAATGGTCCGCTGCGGCTGACGCACCGTGAGCTTCGCGTGCAACGGAATCGCCTTTGCGGGCGCGATACCCGACACGTGCAAGGCGTCGATCGCGACCTCCGTCGTGTCGCCGTCCGCGGCGTATTCGACCATCGAATCGCTGAGCGTCACGTTCGCGATTTCCCATGGCGTCGTGGCATCGGCGGTTGCGACCGCGGCGGCAATCGGCGCGACGACGGGACCCGCGTTCTTCGGTGGCATCCAGTTGGCCTGTTCGCCGGCGGCGACCAGCATTGCGTGGAGGCCGTCGATCGCGATGCCTTGCACCACCAGTTTCGGATTGCTCGACAGCAGCGGCGCGAGATCGGCGTCGAGGCGCAGCATCTTCGCGGTGAGCATCGGCTCCTTGGGCTCCGGAACCCAATCGGCGACGACGTCGTTTGCGACCAATTGCACCGGCGGCCACAGCCGCCAACCGAGGTCGCCGCGGATTGCGATGACGAGCCCGGTCTTTGCGTGAATCAACTCGACCAGCTGCGGCTTGAAGCGGTTGGCGTCGGACAGCAACCACGCGGCGACTGCCACGATGACGGCGAAAACGACCAGCGAACCGACGAGGAATTTGCGCATGGCGCGCAGTATACGGGAAGGCGCGCGCGCCACCGTCCGCAAGGGCCGATTATCCGGCCCTTGCGCGGTAAGACTTCAGGAAGGGGTTACGCCTGACGCGGTTTCGGAGTCGCGGCTTCGGTCTGGGTTTCGCCGACGCGACGGGCCCAGTGCTTCACGTGTAGCCATCGCGGCCACGTGAAGCTCATCTCGGCTTGGCGGCGGCACGATGCGACGTAGCGATTCATGCTCTCGCTCGCTTCGCGATGCGACGAATACGGACCCATGCTGGTGTTGCCGCGAATGCGGAAATACCACCGCCCGTCTTCGCGTTGAATGATGCGCTCCGATGACATGGCTGAAGCACCTTCAAGTGTGACCGGGGCCATTGCAACACACCCCCCAAAGTCCGTTGTGCCTACGTTGTAAAGGACGGTAGGCTGATCGCAAGTTGTGACGTCGTGATGAACGATGACGAATGTCGGAGTGTGGCAACCGGAAGAGGTTCCGCTCGATGCGGGCGTGTTGGTGCGACTGTCGAACGCCTGCGATTCCATTGATGAACCGACATTGGGCCTGTCGCCTGACGAGATCGCAAAGTGGGCCGGCGTGATGAAGGTGTCGGCGCAGATCTGGGGGCCGCTGCTGGCCGCGGAATCGGACGCGCGTCTCGTTCGACTCGTGAAGTTTTTCACCGCCGCAGAGATGCGTCTGCCGGGCTGGGAGGCGGGTGCGCGCTCGCCGGTGATTCGCATCGTCGCGGAATTGAAGCGTCGCAACGCGTACCCGAAAGATCTCACCGCGTGGATCAAAGCGAACACCACGAATCGCTTTCTGCCATACGGCAGTCTGGCGGAGCGGTTGTGATCGCGCTGGTATACTGCGCGGCCTTTCGACTGACCCGAGGCTCCGCATGAAGGCGCGCACCGCACGCATCGCGCGCGACACGCTCGAAACGCAGATCGAGGTGACGGTGAATCTCGACGGCGCCGGCACGTCCGATCTCGCGAGCGGAATTCCGTTCCTCGATCACATGCTCGATCAGGTGGCGCGGCACGGCTTGATCGACCTGACGGTCAAGGCGACCGGCGATTTGCAGATCGATGCGCACCACACGGTCGAAGACATCGGCATCACGCTCGGTCAAGCGGTTGCCAAGGCGGTCGGCGACAAGAAGGGCATCACGCGATACGGCCACGCGTACGTGCCGCTCGACGAAGCGCTGTCGCGCGTGGTCGTCGACTTCTCGGGACGGCCGTCGCTCGACTACCACGTCGAATTCACGCGAGCGCGCATCGGGGACTTCGACGTCGACCTGTGCCACGAGTTCTTCCAGGGCTTCGTCAACCACGCGATGGTCACGCTGCACGTCGACAACCTGCGCGGCGACAACAGTCACCATCAGGCGGAAACGCTGTTCAAGGCGTTCGGACGCGCCCTGCGGATGGCGCTGACGCTCGATGCGCGCCTCGGCGCCGTCACGCCGTCGACGAAGGGCAAGTTGTAGGCGCGGCGATGCTCGTCATCCCGGCGATCGACATCAAGAACGGTCAGTGCGTTCGGCTGCGGCAAGGTCGCATGGATCAAGTCACCGTCTTCGGCACCGATCCGGTCGCGATGGCGCGGCATTGGCTCGAAGAAGGCTGCGAGCGGCTGCACCTCGTCGACCTCGACGGTGCAGTCTCCGGCGAACCCCGCAACGCTGCCTTGATTCGGGCCATCTGCGCGGCGGCGAGCGACGTGCCGATCCAGGTCGGTGGCGGCATTCGCGAACTCGCGACGATCAAAAGCTATCTCGACGCCGGCGTCGAGCACGTCATCATCGGCACGCGCGCGGTGCGCGAGCCTGGCTTTCTTCGCGACGCGTGCGCGGCGTTTCCGCAGCGCGTGTTGCTCGGTCTCGACGCGCGCGACGGCATGATCGCGACGGACGGCTGGGAAACGACGTCGACGCAGAGCGCGGTCGAATTTGCGCGCGGGGTAGCGCATCTCGCACTCGCCGGCATCGTGTATACCGACATCGCGCGCGACGGCATGGGCAGCGGTCTCAACGTCGCGGCGACGGTCGATCTCGCCGAGCAGTCCGGGATGCCGACGATCGCGTCAGGGGGCGTGCGCGATCTCGATCATCTGCGCGAACTCGCGCATGCCGCCGCGGCGAGCAGCGGCACGTTGCTCGGCGTGATCACAGGGCGGGCGTTGTACGAGGGGACGCTGGAGCTTCGGTCCGCGCAGGCATTGCTGAAGGGCTGACATCGACGACCAGGCGCGTCAGTCGAACCTGCTCGACACCGCGAGCAGCCAGCGTCGGTAGTGCCGTCTCGAGAAACGCGAGACTTTCGTCGTATGGATGGGCGATCAGCACCGCGTGTCCGCGCTTGCGCGCGAGTGCGACGGCGCGCTCGAATTCGCTCGCGATGTCTCGTGCGGTCACGGAGTGGTCGAGGAACACGTCGCGTGGCACGGCCGGTACGCCGGATTCGAGCGCGACATCGCGAGCCACCGTCGCCGGCGTCGTGCGGCTGTCGACGAAGAAGAGCCCGTGCTCGTGCAACGCCTGCATCAAAGCGCGCATCGGCCCGCGCAACGACGTCAGGAGGCTGCCGGTATGGTTGTTGACGCCGACGGCGTTCGGCACGTCG
>DASRZO010000099.1:0-4746 GCA_035686405.1 Pseudomonadales bacterium
CGAGGGTCTCGCTCATCGCATCGAGGCGAGCGCCGACGTGTTCCTGATGCCGTCGCGCTTCGAACCGTGTGGCTTGAATCAGATGTACAGCATGCGCTACGGCACGGTCCCGATCGTGCGTCGCACCGGCGGTCTGGCCGACACGGTCGTCGCGGCGCACGACTCGAACGGCACCGGCTTCGTCTTCGACGAGGCGTCTGCGGACGCGCTCTGGCGCGCCATCGAGGACGCGTTCGCGGCGCTGTCGGATCCCGATCGTTGGCGCATCTTGCAGCGCGCCGGCATGGGCCGCGACTTTTCGTGGACCCACAGCGCGCGCGCCTATCTCGACCTCTACCAACGCCTCGTCGCGGCGCCATGATCGCGAGCGCGACAACGGACCCCGCCTACCGCCGCCTGCGCACCGGGCGTCACCACGATCCGCGCGCACTGCTCGGCCGGCACGTCGAACAAACGACCTGTCGGATCGCGGTCTGGCTGCCGCGCGCACACGACGTTCGATTCGAGAACGGTCCGCCGCTCGTGCGCAGAGGACGCGCCGGACTCTTCGAATGGATCGGATCGGCCGACGCGGTCGCGCACCACTATCGAGTCGTTTGGCACGACGCGACCGGCACCGCTCGCAGCGAACTCGATCCGTACACGTTCGACGCCGGCCTCGGCGCGCAGGACCTCTACTTCTTTAACGAGGGCACGCACCGGCGGCTCTACGACGTGCTCGGCGCGCAGTGGCT
Organism: Pseudomonadales bacterium; assembly: GCA_035686405.1. Lineage (GTDB taxonomy): Bacteria > Pseudomonadota > Gammaproteobacteria > Pseudomonadales > Azotimanducaceae > DATJGR01. The sequence goes on from DASRZO010000099.1 coordinate 735, forward strand.
CGTCGTCGACGGCGTCGCCGGCGTGCGCTTCGCGGTGTGGGCGCCGAACGCCGAAGGCGTCAGCGTCGTCGGCGACTGGAACGAGTGGGACGACCTGCGGCATCCGCTCGGCGTGCAAGGCAATAGCGGCGTGTGGACGCTGTTCGTGCCGGAACTCGCAGCGGGGGCGTGCTACAAATTCGCGGTTCGCGCGCGGCACGGCGACGTCGTGCTGAAAGCCGATCCGTTCGCACGCGCATTCGAACATCCACCCAAGAATGCATCGCGCGTGGTGCCGCCGACGCGGCATCGATGGGACGACGGCGAGTGGCTGCGCACGCGCGCGGCGACCGATACGCGACGACGCCCGATGTCGATCTACGAGGTGCATCTCGGCTCGTGGCGGCGCGCGCCCGACGGCGGCGTGCTCGGCTATCGCGCGCTCGCCCAGCAGCTCGCCGACTACGCGCTCGAACTCGGTTTCACGCACGTCGAACTGATGCCGATCACGGAGCATCCGTTCGGCGGCTCGTGGGGCTACCAGACGCTCGGCTATTTCGCGCCGACGAGCCGCTTCGGCGAGCCGGACGATTTCCGCGCGTTCGTCGATCATCTGCATCGGCGCGGCATCGGCGTCATCCTCGATTGGGTGCCCGCGCATTTTCCGCGCGACGCGCACGGCCTCGCGCGGTTCGACGGCACGGCGCTCTACGAACACGCCGATCCGCGGCTCGGTGAACATCAGGATTGGGACACGCTGATCTTCAACTTCGGACGCAGCGAGGTGCGTGCGTTCCTGATCGCCAACGCGTTGTTCTGGCTCGACGAGATGCACGTCGACGGCCTGCGCGTCGATGCGGTCGCGTCGATGCTGTATCTCGACTACTCGCGTAAACCCGGCGAGTGGCTGCCGAACCGTTTCGGCGGCCGCGAGAATCTGGAGGCGATCTCGTTGCTGCGCACGCTGAGCGACGCCGTGCAAGACGTGGTGCCGGGGGCGCTGCTGATCGCGGAGGAATCGACGGCGTGGCCGCAGGTGACCGGACCGACCACCGCCGGCGGGCTCGGCTTCACGTACAAGTGGAACATGGGTTGGATGCACGACACGCTCGACTACATGCGCCGCGACCCGGTCCACCGCGCGTTCCACCACGACCGCCTGACGTTCGGTCTGCTCTACGTGTACAGCGAACACTTCGTCCTGCCGTTCTCGCACGACGAAGTCGTGCACGGCAAAGGCTCGCTGCTCGGCAAGATGCCCGGCGACGACTGGCAGAAATTCGCCAACTTGCGACTGTTGTTCGCCTATCAGTGGACGTATCCGGGCAAGAAGCTCCTGTTCATGGGCGGCGAAGTGGCACAGTGGAGCGAATGGGACCACGACGGCAGCGTCGCGTGGGACCTGCTGCAATACGATCGCCACCAAGGCGTACAGCGCGTCGTCAAAGATCTGAATCGTCTCTATCGGACGGAGCCTGCCTTCAGCGACGACCACGACTGGCACGGCTTCGAGTGGATCGATTGCGCCGACCGCGACCAATCGGTCATCGCATATCTGCGCCGCGCGCACGGTCACGAAGTGATCGTCGTGCTCAACTTCACGCCGGTCGTGCGCCACGGCTACCGCATCGGCGCGCCGGCGGCCGGCCGCTACGTCGAACTGTTCAATTCCGACTCGACGTATTACGGCGGCTCGAACCAAGGCAATCACGGCAGTTGCGCAACGCAGCCGCACGCGACGATGGGCCGGCCGTGCGCGCTCGACATCACGTTGCCGCCGCTCGCGGCGCTCGTGCTGAAACGGATCGACGAGTGACGACCGGACGCGACGGAGCCAAAGAACGGTCGGTACCGACCGATGCGACACATCCGTTCGCGCGACGTCGCGCCGGCATTCTGTGTCACGTCACCTCGCTGCCGACCGCGGCTGCGCAAGCGAGCACCGGCGACGCGGAGCGCTTCGTCGACTTCCTCGCGAGCGCCGGCATGCACGTGTGGCAGGTCTTGCCGCTCAACCCGCCCGACGCCTATGGCTCGCCGTATTCGAGCGCTTCGCTGCACGCGCTGACGCCGGCGCTGACGCGTGATCTCGCCGACGCCGCTGTCGTCCATTACGCGCACGCCCGTGCGTCCGAGTACGAGACGTTCCGCGCCACCGAGCAGCGTTGGTTGCCGGACTACGTCCTGTACGTCGCGATCAGCCGCGAGCACGGCGCCGATTGGACACGCTGGCCACAGCCGCTGCGCATGCGCGAAGCGCGCGCGCTCGCGACCTACGAGCGTCTGCAAGAACCGACGCTGGAGGCGTTGCGCGCGCGCCAATTCGTCGCGGCGCAGCGTTGGCATTCGATGAAGGCCGCCGCAAACGCGCGCGACATCGTCGTGCTCGGCGACGCGCCGCTCTACCCCGCGCTCGCGAGTGCAGACGTGTGGGCGGCGCGCTCGTTGTTCGAACTCGACGCCGACGGTCGCCCCGCCGAAGTAGCCGGCGTGCCGCCCGATTACTTCGCGGCAACCGGCCAACGTTGGGGCAACCCGGTCTACGCGTGGGCGGCACACGCCGACAGCGACTTCGCTTGGTGGATCGAACGGCTGCGCCATCAGCTGGCGCTGTTCGACGTCGTCCGCATCGATCACTTCCGCGGCCTCGACGCCTTCTGGTCGATTCCGGCCGACGCCGAAACCGCGATCGCCGGCCATTGGTGCGCGGCGCCCGGCCACGCGCTGCTGACGCGTCTGCGCGCAGCGTTCGCCGCACTGCCGCTGGTCGCCGAGGACCTCGGCGTGATCACCGAATCGGTCGAGCGGCTGCGCGACGAGTTCGGGTTGCCCGGCATGCGCGTGCTGCAGTTCGCGTTCAGCGGCGATCCCGACAATCCGCACCTGCCGTCCAACTACATCGAAAACACCGTCGCATACACCGGCACGCACGACAACGACACGACTAAGGGGTGGTACGACACGTTGCCGACGGCGGCCCGCAGCTCGGTCGATCGGCTGTTCGGCGCGACGTCGGACCCCGCGCGGCGGGCAATCGAAATCGTGCTCGACTCGGTCGCGCGGACGGCGATCCTGCCGATGCAGGACGCGCTCGGTCTCGGTTCGAGCGCGCGCATGAACGTCCCCGGCGAGCGCGACGGCAATTGGCACTGGCGCTGCCCGAGCGACGCGCTGACCGGTGCGCTTGCGCGCGGCTTGCGCGACGCCGCAATCGCGCGCGATCGAGCCTGATACGCGCGCGTCGCGCCGCAGCGAATCGCGCGCTCGAGCACGCCCGGATCACGCAAACGTCAGGCGCCGTCGCGAGATCCTCGGCCGGCGAACGCGGCTGCACGTGGGGTTGGCGGCGTCACACGAGCGACGCGAGTCGGTCCGCGACTCGCGCTTCGGCTCGCTGCGCTGACCGCGCTCGACCGCCGCTTTCAAGAGGTACCGCCCGCTAGGAAAAATCGATCGCGATCCGCGTTTGTCATCTCGCGATTGCGGCAACCTCGTATGGTTGCCTTCCGCCGAGAGGCGCAGATTGAACGCATTGGAGGTGGAGCTTCAAATGTTCATCTCGAAAACCAAGCCCGACGAGCACATACGCTTCATCAACGTCATCGCCCGGGAATCCGCCGTGTCCATCGACGAAGTAGCTCGCCTGTACGACCACGAACGGGCAGCGCTCGAAGCGAGTTCGCGAATCAAGGCATTCGTTCCCGTTTTCGTGATGCGAAAGGTTCGCGACTTGTTGCGGCGGCACGCGAGTAACCAGCCAATTCCTTCATGGGCTGACGAAATTCTCGGTCCCGCTTGACCCGCAAGGGCGTGACCACGCTGATTCGGAGCACCAATTTGTCGCAAGCGGACGTCGAAGACATCGAGCAGTCGCTTCTGTCGCTGCGAGCGGACATGGTGGCTGCGTCGGCCGCGTCGCCCCGCAGGATGGAGGTCGTCCACGAGAATCAGCGCGACAGCGCGCGCAATCTGCTGCACTACTTGGCGCTACGCCGCCGCGATCTGCGTCCGCTGCAATTGCGCCTCGCACGCC
>DASRZO010000100.1:0-9256 GCA_035686405.1 Pseudomonadales bacterium
AGAGCGCGCGGTTTTGGGCGGCTGAAGCCCATCGCAATCGACCGCTCGTCTGCCGCGAGGCGTTCGGCGGCAGACGAGCCGGTCGCGACTTGCGCTGGAAGGTATTTCCGTTGGACGCGCCGACCGTACCGTCACTTCGGCCGTCGCACCGCCCGGACAATGCCGGCATTCCCGCCGCCGCAGTAAAAGCGCTCGCCGCCAGGTCGTTCAGGACACCAAAGCGAAATCGCACGCCGCGTTCGGCGCTTGTCCCACAGTTCCGCAATCCCTAGGATCAATACAGAAATCTGTATGCGACGCTAGCATATGAAAACGACATTGGACCTGGACGACAGCTTGTTGAAGAAGGCGAAAGCGCTCGCGGCTCACGAGGGAATCAGCCTCACCCTATTGATCGAGGAAGGGCTACGGCTTCGTCTACGCAGACCAAAGACGACGCGCGCAGCAACGAGGTCCCGGTTGCCCGTTTACAAAGGCAACGGCGGGGTCGCTCGCGGTGTCGATCCGACGTCCAATCGTGCGATGTTCGAGGCCGCCGGGGATGACGCCTGACATCAATGTCCTGGTGGCGGCGTCGCGCGCGGACCACGTGCACAACGGGATCGCGTACCGCTGGTTGACGGCATCGTTGCGCGCCGCAGCGAACGGCGCACGATTCGACCTGCTGCCGATGACGATCGCGGGGTTTCTGCGGCTCGTCACGAACGAGCGGATCTTTCCGGATGCAACGCCGATCGAAGCGGCGGTCGAGTTCATCGATGCGCTGCTGGACGCGCCGGGGGTCGACGTGCTCGCGCTCGGCGGCGAGTGGCGCACGCTGCAGCGAATGCTGTTGGACGAAGGTCTTTCAGGGAACGCCATACCGGACGCGTGGATCGCGGCTGCCGTTCGCGCGAACGGCTGCCATCTCGTCACGTTCGATCGAGGGTTCCGGCGCCTGCTCGGCAAACGCGAATTGACGGTGCTGGCGGCGCGGTAGCAGCCGACGGTCTGCCCCCACACTCAGTGCAACTGCCGGCGCTTCAATTCGTCGACGATGATTTTGTGGCGCGACTTCAGCACGTCGAGCACGTGCGTCGCGTGACGCAATGTCTTCTCCATCGCGGCTTCGATCAGATCGAGGCTGGCGATGTGTTCGCGCCGCAGTTCGGTGTCGCTGAGATCGGCGAGATGTTGATGAGACTGCATCGGTCACGCTCGTGGAGTGAATGGCCGATAGCGTAGAGACCTCGACGCCGCGCCGGTGTCATGGGCTTGTGTGGCCGCGTGCAAAGTGTGACCGGCGTCGCGCGCAATACGGACCTCCGTCTAGCGGTTGATTCGTTCGTCGCACGCGTTCGGCGTCATCGAACGCGTAGCGGCACGAGTACGCCGCCATGTATACGCATTAGTCGGGTTGCACCCTCGTCGGCGAGGCGGCGGCGGGCGGTTGCACTCGCCCGCACACCGTCACCCGCTTGACGCGCCGAGACGGCGATGCCTAGCGTACGAGCATGGGTACGCGGCTCACGATGATCACGCCCGACGCGCTCGATGTTGAACGCGCCGCGGACCTGCGCGCGGTGAGCATTTAGACGCTCGCGATGCGCATCCTCCTCGTCGAAGACGACCGCATGATCGCCGACGGCGTGCAAACCGCGCTGCGGCAAGACGGTTACAGCGTCGATTGCGTCGGCGACGGTGCGGCGGCGTCGGACGCGCTGCGCGCGTCGACATTCGATCTCGTGTTGCTCGACCTCGGTCTGCCGAAGCGCGACGGCATCGCGGTGTTGCGCGAACTGCGCGCGCGGCGCGATCAGACGCCGGTGATCATCCTCACCGCGCGCGACGACGTGCGCGATCGCGTCGCTGCGCTCGATGCCGGCGCCGACGACTATCTGGTCAAGCCGTTCGATCTCGACGAACTCGCGGCGCGGGCGCGCTCGGTGCTCAGACGCGCGTCGGGCCGCGGCGAACCGAGCATCGAACACAACGGTATTCGGCTCGATCCGGTGACGAAGGCGGTATCGCACAAAGGCGCCCCAGTGCAGTTGTCGGCGCGCGAATTCGCGGTGCTCGAAGCGCTGCTGCAGCGGCCCGGCGCAGTGCTGTCGCGCGCGCAGCTCGAGGACCGGCTGTACGGCTGGGACGACACCATCGAAAGCAATGCGATCGAGGTGTACGTGCACGCGCTCAGACGCAAGCTCGGCGCCGACGCGATCAAGACGCTGCGCGGCGTCGGCTATTTCGTGCCGCGCGAATGACGGCGCTGCGGCGCCCGCCATCGGTCCGATGCCGGCGCGGGCGCGCCCGCCGGCGCGCCGCGAACCGGGCAGGAAACGAGTTTGCGCCCGCAGCGTCTAAGGACACTGCCGTGGTGTCGTGCCGATGATCCGATGACGTCTCTGCGCCTCCGTCTGCTCGTTGGCCTTTTGATACTCGTGGTCGTGGTGTCCGCGCTCGCGGGGCTTCTCACTTACCGCCGGGTGCTCGACGAGACGTCGACCCTGTTCGATTACCAACTGCGGCAAATGGCGCTGTCGCTGCGTAATCAGATCTCGATCGCGCCGCGCCTCGAGTTGCCGCCGGATCAAGGCGACAGCGATTTCGTGGTGCAGATCTGGGACCCGTTCGGTACGCGCGTGTATCTGTCGCGGCCCGGACTGCCGATGCTCAACCGCGCGACGCTCGGCTTCGACGATTTGAAGCTGCAGGGCGAGCGGTGGCGCGTCTTCAGCTTGCAGACGATCGATGGCGTCATTCAGGTCGCACAGCCGTGGCGCGTCCGCGAACGGCTCGCCGGCGAGGCGGCGCTGCGCGTCGCGTTGCCGCTGTTGTTCTTGTTGCCGTTGATGGCAGCCGCGGTCGCCTGGATCGTCGGCCGCAGCTTGCTGCCGCTGCGGCGCGTCACCGCGGAGGTGCAACGGCGCGATGCGTACAGCCTCGCACCGATCGCCGCGCACGACCTGCCGCAAGAAGTGGCGCCGTTGATTGCGGAACTGAATCGCTTGCTCGTGCGCTTGGCCGATGCGTTCGATGCACAGCGCGCGTTCGTCGCCGACGCCGCACACGAGCTGCGCTCGCCGCTGACGGCGCTGAACCTGCAACTGCACTTGCTGACGCGCGCGCCCGACGAGGCCGCGCGCAGCGAGGCCGGCGGCAAGCTCGGCGCCGCGATCGAACGCGCCACGCACTTGGTCGAACAACTGCTGACGCTCGCGCGGCACGAGCCGGACGCCGCGCGGGGTTCGCTGCAAACGCTCGCGCTCGACGAAGCGGCGCGCGCAGGAGTCGCCGACGCGCACCCGCTCGCCGCTGCGCGGGCGACCGACGTGAGCCTCGAGGCGCCGCAACGCGTCGAGGTCGTCGGCGACGCCGACGCACTGCGAATTCTGATCCGCAACCTGGTCGACAACGCCGTGCGCTACTCGCCCGCCAACGGCACGGTGAAGGTGCGCGTCGGCGCGGACGCGACCGGCGCGACGCTCGTCGTCGACGACTCGGGTCCCGGCATTCCGCCGGCCGAACGCGAGCGCGCATTCGACCGCTTCTATCGCCGCGGCGGTACGGCCGAAGGCGGCAGCGGCCTGGGGCTCGCGATCGTGAAGGCGATCGCGAGCCGGCACGGCGCGACCGTGACGCTCGGCGAGTCGCCGCTCGGCGGACTGCGCGTCACGGTCGGATTTCCGGCACGCCGCGCACCCGCATAGCGACGCGCGGTCGCACCGCCGCTCGCCATCGCCGATCCGCCAACGTGCCTGCGCGAGACGGCCGTCGCGGCAGGCCCATGGCGCCTTAAGGTTCGTTTAAGCCTGGCCCACGATGCTGCGCGCCATCGATCGGCCGGCCGACGCCTGCTCGTTCGGCGCACCGGCACGACGGCAACAACAAGGAGATATCGATGCAACTGAAACGAATCACCGCGGCGGTCACCGCCGTCTCGCTCTTCGCAGCCGGCGCCGCGAGCGCCTGGGAAGTCCCGTCGTTCCTGAAGCCGACCCCCGAATCCGCGCCGACAGTGCTCGCCGCCAACGACTCCACCGCGCCGCAGGGACCGATTCCGCTCACCACCGCACCGAACTATCGCGAGATCGTGAAGCAGAGCGGGCCGGCGGTGGTCGGCATCACGACCGAAAGCGAAGTGAAGGTCGCGCAGAACGGTTTCCGCCGCGGCTTCGGCGGCGACGACGAAGGTCCGGCCATCGGCAACGGCGGCCCGGGTCCGTTCGGCAACGATCCGTTCTTCCAATTCTTCCGCCAGCTGCCGATCCCGCACGGCAACGCGCCGGCGCAGCACGCGCTCGGCTCGGGCTTCATCATCAAGAGCGACGGACTGATCCTGACGAACGCCCACGTCGTACGCGACGCGAAGCGCGTGACCGTGAAGCTCGCCGACCGGCGCGAGTTCGACGCGAAAGTGCTCGGCATCGACACCGTCACCGATATCGCGGTGTTGAAGATCGACGCGAAGAATCTGCCGACCGTGCGCGTCGGCAACGCCGACGGGCTCGAAGTCGGCGACTACGTGCTCGCGATCGGCCAACCGTACGGTTTCGAAGAGAGCGCGAGCGCCGGCATCGTCAGCGCGAAGGGCCGCTCGCTGCCGGGCGACTCGAGCGTGCCGTTCATTCAGACCGACGTCGCGGTGAACCCCGGCAACTCCGGCGGCCCGCTGTTCGATTCCGGCGGCGCGGTGGTCGGCATCAATTCGCAGATCTATTCGAACACCGGCGGCTACGAAGGTGTGTCGTTCGCGATTCCGATCAACGTCGCGCTGAAAGTCCAAGACGAGATCGTCAAGAACGGCAAGGTCGAGCACGCGCGGCTCGGTGTCGAGGTACAGCCGCTCAGTCAGCAACTCGCGAATTCGTTCAAGCTCGACAACCCCACGGGCGCGCTCGTCGCGAAGGTGGAACCGGGTAGCGCCGCCGAGAAGGCCGGCATCCAGACCGGCGACGTGATTCTGAAGCTCAACGGCGTCGTGCTGGCCGATGCCGGCGATCTTTCTGCCAAGATCGGTATGGCGCGGCCGGGCGAGAAAGCGACGCTCGAGGTGTGGCGCGACGGCCAGTCGCACACGATCGTCGCGACGCTCGGCAACGCGAGCGACGACATGGTCGCCTCCGCCGACGACACGCAAGGCGCCACCGGCGATCAAGGCAAGCTCGGCCTGTCGGTACGGCCGTTGACGCCGCAAGAGCGCAATCAAGCGGGCGTCACCAGCGGCCTCGTCGTCGAAGACGCACGCGGTCCCGCGGCCGACGCCGGCATTCAACCGGGCGACGTGGTGTTGGCGGTGAACGGTTCGCCCGTCAACAGCGCGGCCGAACTGCGCGAGCAGATTCACAAACACGACAAGCAAGTGGCGCTGCTCGTGCAACGCGGCGACGCGCGGATCTTCGTGCCGGTTCAGCTCGGCTAACGGAACCGATCGGATCGCGGCGGGTCACCGCCGCGATCCGCATCGCGCAGTCCATTCGCTCCACAGTCACGGCAGTCACAGCACGTCGCGACGCCTCGCGCAGTCACCTCGGGTCGCGACTCACGCGCAATCGCGCGATCAAACCGTCCGCAAGCCATGTGTGCAGCAGCGTCGCAGCGCGCAGCGGAATCGCATCGGGCTCGACCGCGTCGACGAGCGTGTCGCAGAGCGTCGCAAACGTTGCGCCGGCGGCGAGCGCCCGCCACGCGCCGCGTTCGACCGGATCGATCGCTCGCAAGACCGTCGCGAGCCCCTGCCGCCACACCAAGCACGCGCCGGGCGCCGGCAACGCCGTCACCGATGGTCGTTCCGCGCCGGACTTCACGGCATTCCACATGGCGATCGAATTCCAATGCACGTCGATGCACTGCACCGAGGGATGTACGTCGATTGCGAGGCCGGGCCAATCGATCGGCGCCCAATGCGCCATCACGCGCGCGTCGGCGGCCGGTGCATCGCGCGCGTCGAACGCTTCGACGAACGCCCATTCGAGCGCCGCGAGCTCGCTCGCGAACGCGCGCAGCGGCACCTCGACATCGGCGGCGACGTGGTGCGACAACTCGGCGCCGAGATCGCGCAGCGTGAAGCTCGTCGACGGAAAGGCTCGAACATAACGGTCGCACACTGCCGCGAACGACGCGTCGCCGAGCACCGCGCGCAGCGCCGGGTAGTCGGTCGACAGCGCTTCGATCAGACGCGCGCGGTAGGCACTTGCATAGATGCCGAGGCGATCGTGCGCGCGCAAGCCGCCGCTGTCGTCGATCAGGCGGGCGACGGCGAGATCGCCGTGAAAGAGATAGCGTTTCAGCGCGTGCTGGATCTCGGCCAGACTCTTCGGCGGTGCGTCGACGGTCGTCACGCGCGCGTCTCGAGCACGCAATCCGCGACGGCGCGCGCCCGCGCGAGCTCGGCGACCAACTCGTCGAGCGGCGGGATGTCATCGTCCCGCTCGATCATCGTCGGAACGTCGCCGACCAGTTCGAGCGTACGCGCGTACAGTTGCCACACGCCGTCGACGATCGGTTGATCGTGGCTGTCGATGATGTAGTCGCCGTGGTTGCGGTGCCCGGCCAAGTGGATTTGTCGCACGCGCGCGTGCGGCAGCGCCTCGATGTATTGCAACGGATCGAAGCCGTGGTTGGCGGCGCTGACGTACACGTTGTTGACGTCGAGCAGCAACCCACAGTCCGCGCCGTTCGCGACCGCCGCGATGAACTCCCACTCCGGCATGTCGGAGTGGCGATACTGCAGATAGCTCGACACGTTCTCGAGCACGAGGCGGCGGCCGAGGAAGTCTTGTACGCGCTGTACGCGCTCGACGACGTGGCGAATCACCGCATCGTCGTACGGCAGCGGCATGAGGTCATGGAAATTGTGGCCGCCGACACCGGTCCAGCAGAGGTGATCGGAGATCCACTGCGGCTCGATCCGGTGCGCGAGCGCTTTCAAGCGTTCGAGGTAGTCGCGATCGAGCGGGTCGGTGCTACCGATCGACAACGACACGCCGTGCATCACCATCGGATAGCGCGCGCGAATGCGCTCGAGGTAGTGAAGCGGCTTGCCGCCGGCGACGAGATAGTTCTCCGTGAGAATCTCGAACCAATCGACCGCCGGCGACGAGTCGAGAATCGCTTCGTAGTGCGGTGCGCGCAGTCCGAGCCCGAAACCCAGGCGACGATCGTGCGGTGTCATCTTCGAGCGATGCGAGGCGTGCAACTTGGAGCGAAATGCAACGATGGACCCGAGAGCGGACACGCGCCGCTCTCGGGTGCGCCGCATCACTTGCCGACTTTGCCGCCGGCCGCGGTGCATTCCTCGGCCGACTTCTTCTCGAGGAACCCCAGACCCTTGCAAGAGCCCTGACCCCGACACGCATTCTTGTCGGTGTGGCAATCATTTTGGCCCTTGCAGGCGTTGATACCGTAACAATGCACGCCCGTCTCGGCCGCTTGCGAGCCGACGGCGGGTAGCATCGCGAACACACTGGCCGCAGCCAACGCCAGCGCGGCACCGGTGATCTGTCGTCCGTTCATGTCTCGATCCTTCCTGTCGTGTTGATGAGATGTTCGCCGGCAGCGCGCCGGCAGCGATCGAACCGAACGCGATTCCTACGCAACGCGTCGGGTTCGCGTTCGATTGCAATTCGATATCGTCCAGTTCGGACGGCGGCGTTTGCCGCATCGCTTGTCGACGGTATTCGCACGCCGCATGCAAACGGTTACACCGCGTCCGATAAATCGGTGGCCCGCGCTGTCTGTACGCGATCGACCATTCGCGCATGCAAGAACCGGTCGGCGTTGACGCGCTGGCATCCCACGTGGACGAGTTCGCGACGGTCACGGCGAAGAACAGCTAAGACGCTGGCGGCGTCTCTGCCAGCAAACTATCGATCGCCGCCTCGACCGCGCGCGCGCGTTGGTCGCCCGCGTGCGCCTCGCCGATGACGACGGTCCGAATCTCGCCGCGCGCATCGACCACGTACCACGCGGGCCAGTAGTGGTTGTCGAGCGCGCGCCAGTACCGGTAGTCGTTGTCCATCATCACCGCGTGCTGCAAGCCGAATTCGTGCGTCTTCGCGATCACGCGCCTGGGCTCGCTCTCCTGCGCCAACTCCGGCGTGTGAATTCCGATCGTGACGAGCCCGTGCCCGCGGTACTTCTCGTCGAGGGCATTCAGCCACGGGAACGATCGATAGCAGTTCCAACACTCGAACGCCCACACGTGCACCAGCACGACGTGACCGCGCAGCTGCGCGAGCGTCAGCGGCGCGCTGTTGATCCATGCCGCGGGGGCTGTCTGCGTGAACTCCGGCAGCCGGGTAGGCACCGTTGCCGCCGCGACGAGCGGCGCCGAACCGCACAGCGCGCATGCGCCGACGACCGCCGCCAGTGCGCGCCAACGCGCCGATCGCGCCCGACGCCGGGCGCCGGTCGATCGCAATGCTCGCATCCACATGGTCCGCTTCCTTCTCGGCCTGGCTAGGCGTGAATTCGCTCGCGACCGCCGAACGGTTACAGGCGCTCGCGACGGCACGGCGACGGCAGCAACACGGCGCGAAGCACTCCATGTTAACAATACGTCTGTATTGACACGAGACATTTGTCTCATTAGTGTCTGATCGTCTCCCGAACGAGTATCCGCGATGGCGCTGACGCCCCACGAAATGGACCGCAAGATCGACGAACACTTCGCGTTCGAAGCGCACGACGATGTCGACGGCGTGCTCGCAACGCTCGCCGCCGACGTCGACCACGACATCGTCGGTGCGCCGACCGGGCCGACGCGCGGCCGCGCCGCAGCGCGCGACTTCTACGAAAACCTCTTCAACGATCTCGCCGACAGCAGCGTCGAATCGGTACGCCGTTTGTACGGCGACGACTTCCTCGTCGACGAGTCGCTGTGGCGCGGCGTCGCGCGCGGCACGCCGTTCGGCCTCGCCGGCCGCGATCGGCCGCTCGAGTTCCGCATGCTGCACGTGCTCGAGTTCGGCGACGACGGCAAGATCCGGCGCGAAAACGTTTGGCTGGACTTCGCAGCGATCGTCCGGCAATTGCCGCAATGACGCGGGCGGCGACACGTCCGGCGACGCGTCAAACGCGGGCCGCGAGCGACGCGAAGGTCGGTGATGAATCCGGTCGCCACAATCAGCGGCGGCGCACGCGCAAGGATTTGTTGACGGCCGCCGCGACGCTGATGCGCAGCGGCGCGAAGCCCAGTCTCGAGGCGGTGGCCGAAGCGGCGATGGTGTCGCGGGCGACGGCCTATCGGTATTTCCCGAGCATCGAGGCGTTGCTG